>JAFAEA010000198.1 GCA_023424355.1 Chloroflexota bacterium
CCTCGCCGGCGGCGTCATCAATTGATTGGCCGATGATCTCGTAATCATCATGCGATCGCATGAGAACCAGTTCAGTGTGGCCACCAGAAACCAACAGACAAACCGCAGGGAACTCGATCAATTTCTCTGGTTGTTCGATTCGATGAAGCCAGTTCGCGTGGACATGCCCTTCCAGATGATTCACAGGAATCATCGGTTTGCCGGTAGTCCATCCCCACGCCTTGGCAGCATTGACACCCACGAGGAGCGAGCCGGCCAGACCCGGAGTATTCGTGAACGCGATGGCATCGACATCGTCAAGTGAGACCTTCGCTTCCGTGAGTGCTGCCTGAATCACGGGAATGATGGCCGTCACCTGCCCTCTCGCGGCGAGTTCTGGCACTACGCCGCCATGGGCCTGATGAAGTGCAATCTGTGAGGAAATGACATTGCTGTGTACCAGCGTGCCGTTTTCAACAACCGCAGCCGCGCTTTCATCGCACGAGGTTTCGATTCCGAG
Source organism: Chloroflexota bacterium (assembly GCA_023424355.1). Classification (GTDB taxonomy): domain Bacteria; phylum Chloroflexota; class Chloroflexia; order Thermomicrobiales; family UBA6265; genus UBA6265. The sequence goes on from JAFAEA010000198.1 coordinate 500, forward strand.
AATAATCACATCGTCGCTCCGGAGGGCAGGAAGCTGAGCTTGTGATGCAGGCGACGGCGAAGCTGCTCGATCTTGGCAAGATATTCCGGATTCCGGAAACTTTCGCTCCACATGATGTAGGCATCTTCATTGTTATCGGTGTAATAGCGCTGGCGTTTGCCCTGAATGGAGAACCCATATTTACGGTACAACTGCTGGGCACCGTGATTGCTCACCCGAACTTCAAGCGTCAACCAGGTTGCCTGACGGCGAATGGCTTCATCGATCAGGCTTAGGAAGAGCAACTCCCCTAACCCTTTCCCCTGATAATCCGGTCGGATGCCAATGGTTGTTACATGTGCTTCATCCAGAACGTGCCACATGCCGGCAAATCCGATGATTGGCGGGGTTGCTTGCTTGTCATCCCGTCGGCCCAGTGGCCAGAAGGCGAAACGCCCTTGCCGGCGCGGAGCCGAAGCCCCGAACTGCACTGGAAGATCCGATTCGGAATCAGCTTCAGGAACGTCTCGCAGAACGATGTAGTGATTCTGACGCGTATCACGCAGCTCGCGTCGATACGCCGCCAACGGCCACGGATTGGTGAAGCACTCTCGCTCTACCGAAGCGACCTCATCAATATCATCCAATGTCATGGGTTCGAGTATGTACACCTGCGTACCTGATCTAGATTGCAAACCGTTCGCCTGGAACGTGATTGCAATTCTACCGTATGAAACAAGGAAAATTTTTCGCGGCTAATGTACACTTTGTTAGCGCAATGCCGGGGTGGCGAAATGGCAGACGCAGCGGACTCAAAATCCGCCGGGGCGACCCGTGAGAGTTCGAATCTCTCTCCCGGCACCACGAGAAATATCGTGGCAAACACGCGCAATCCCTCTTCCTCTCAAATTTGGACAAATGCGACGAAACTTTGGGCCGAATTGCGTGCCCGAGGGGATGCTCCGTGCTACCTTGATAGCCAGCCTCAACACGGATGACGAGAGGAACGCATTCATGATTTTTGCACCAGGTCAGCACATTCTCTTCATCGGCGACAGCATTACGGATAGCGCCCGCAATGATGAAGACTCACCGTACGGAAACGGCTTTGTCAGCCTGATACATTCGTTCGTCACCGCACGATATCCGGAACTGCACCTCCGTTGGACCAATCGTGGCATCAGCGGAAATACAGTCCGCGATCTCGCTGCTCGTTGGGAAGAAGATGCCGTTCAACACAACCCCGACTGGCTTGCGATCATGGTCGGCGCGAACGATTGTTCCCGTCGCTACAATGCCGAAAAGCAGAGCGAGGCAGTCTATGTTGAGGAATACGAATCGACGCTCAGATCGCTGTTGCAGCGATCGGTGGATACAAGCGGATGCCGACTTATCATCGCGGAACCTTACGTCATCGAAGCAGACCCCTCCTATCAGCGACTTATCGACACACGAGAGCTCTGCCTGGCGGCACGAAGAGTGGCGCAGGATATGGGTGCGATAAGTATTCACACCCAGGAGCTCTTCGATAAGGTTCTGAAATCCACAAAGGCTACCGATTGGGCGCCAGATCGGGTTCATCCAAATCTTGCCGGCCATGCACTGATCGCTTCCGGTTTTCTCAAAGAACTAGGTTTCTCCTTCGACTAGAACGACTATCGATGCACAGATTTGCACTGTGCAACAAAAATCGAAATATTGTGCAAATGTAATTGCGTACAGTATTGCAATCTGCAAACCCCTATGATTTACTGGATTCACATGCACACAGGATCTGCCCATGACTAACTCTCGGCCATTGATAGAACTCCCGAAAGGAATCTCTCAGCGCCAGGTTGCAGATCGCATCGGCATATCGGTTTCAACCGTGTCCCGTGTGTTGAGTGGGCATCAAGGCATCAGTGATCGCACCCGGGCGGATGTCCAGCGAGCCATTGGTGAGTTGATGGGTGATCAGAACCAATCGCGACAGGTCTTGACGCGAATGATTGGGCTGACACCAAGTAATCTGACCGGGGAGTCGTATGGGCCATCCACGCGCACAAGCTTGCAAGAGTCACTTGAAGGAGCCGAAAGCGTGGCCCGTTCGCTCGGGTACATGGTTTACACCTGGGCCAACTCCGATTCACTTCTCCAAAGCGCCGGTTCCGTTTTCTTCTCCGCGGTTCAGGGAGTCCTCATGGTCGGCGGCGTGGTCGATGTTGAAATCCTCGACGCCATTGAGGCCCACAAACTTCCCGTTGTTCTCGCCGGCGGTGCCATCCCATCACGATCAATCCCAAGTGTGGGGGCCGATGCAACGTATGGCGCAGCCACTGCAATCGAGCACTTCATCAAGAAGGGCCACACACGCATCGCCATCGTCAACGGTCCTCCATCTACATATACAACGTTTGAAAAGCGCTCGGGCTATCTCGCCGCGCTGGCAAATGCCGGTATCCCTATCGAACCGGATTATCTCGGCGGCGGGCACGAGGGAATGTTCTTCAACGAACAGTGCGGATTCGAGGAAACACAAAGGCTCCTCAACCTCGCCAACCCGCCAACGGCCATCTTTTACGCAAATGATTTGCTCGCCTTTGGTGGCCGGGCAGCCTGTCAGGCTCAAAACCTCAGTATTCCTGAGGATATCTCCATTATTGGGTACGATGACTCCGCAGCCGCAGCAACATCCGTCCCGGCGCTTACGTCCATCCGCATCGATCGGCGCGAATGGGGAGCAAAAGCCGTGGAACGGCTCATCGGCACGATCGACCGGGGGCTCGATTCCAACTGGAGACTCCTCATGCCAGCAACACTTCAAGAGCGGGATTCTGTCGGGCCACCGCCAGGACTTCTCGACTAACACTCATTCATCAAACATGCGAATCGTCAGTTTGTTCGTGAGACCTTCGTGGCAATTGGTCCATGGAGGTCATTTGGTATGCCCAGAAAGAATTACATGCATCGCATAGAAAACGGAGCTGTCTCCGAGGTTCAGAATCTACAGGCCGATATCGTTGTGGTTGGCGGCGGATTGGCTGGAGTAAGCGCAGCAATTTCGGCAGCTCGCTTCGGCGCCGAGGTGATCCTCGTGCAGGAACGCTCGGTACTTGGCGGCAACAGCAGTAGCGAGATCCGCGTGGGCCCCTCCGGTGCCACCGGCAATGGTTACCACCGTGATGCCCGCGAGACTGGAATTATCGAAGAGATGTTCCTCGAGGCACGTTCGCGTTCCTACGGTTTGCGTCAGGTAAACGGCAACCACTATCCCATGTGGGATGTGGTGCTGGAGGAAAAAGTGCGGGCCGAGCCGCGCATTCGCCTTTTAATGGATACACGAGTGATCAGCGTCGAAACCGAAGCGGACCCTACCGATGGATATCGCGATCGCATCACCGGTCTGACTGCTGCACAGCAAGGCACCGAGGAAATCTTCCACCTCCAGGGTCAACAGTACGTGGATGCCACCGGTGACGGCTTTGTTGCACTGCAGGCCGGCTCGCCGTATCGATACGGTCGTGAATCCCGGGATGAATACGACGAATGGTGGGCACCAGAGATTGAGGACGATATCGTTCTCGGTTCGTCAATTCTCTTCGCCGCGCGCGATGTGGGTCGCCCGGTACCGTTTACGCCGCCTGAATGGGCCAGCAAGTTCCACGACGAGGAATCGCTCCCTTATCGAAGCCATACGCAACTGGATAGTGGCTATTGGTGGATCGAATGGGGCGGCCGGAAGGACACCATTAAGGACAATGAGGAAATTCGCCGCGAGTTGCAGGCTGCTGTCTTTGGAGTGTGGGATCACATCAAGAATCACTGCACCGTACCCGGATTGCGTGAGAAAGCGGCTACATGGGTGATCGATTGGATCGGCCATGTTCCGGGCAAGCGCGAGAGCCGGAGGTTTGAGGGTGATTACATTCTCAGGCAATCGGATGTCTCCAATGGCATCGCGAATGTTCCCGATGATGTGGTTGCGTTCGGTGGATGGCCGATCGATTTGCACGCCATCGACGGAATCTATGCCCCGGAACCACCGTGCACCCAGCCCCAGCTCCCGGATCGATACGGCATTCCGCTGCGATCACTTTACTCTCGAACGGTGAGCAATCTCTTTTTCGCTGGCCGAAACATCAGCCAATCACACGTGGCCCATGCTTCCACCCGAGTGATGAAAACCTGCGCTGTTATTGGCGAAGGCGTCGGTGTATCCGCGGCAGTTGCGGTGAGGAACAATCTCACTCCACGGCAATTGAGCAAGGACTCGACATCTCTGGCGGTTGTTCAGCAGCGCCTGCTCCGACAAGGAGCGTACTTGCCTGGATTGCACAATGACGACGAGGGTGATCTCATCCAACGTCCCGATGCCGCAATCACCGCCACGAGCGAGGCGGAACTTTCGATCAGCCTGGAGCATGGTGTTGATCACCCGTGGGAGATTTACGGGCTGAGCGACACTGAACCCAAGATTCTGGCCGGACATCACCAGAAGCACCCTGGCGGCGAGAGGATTGCCCTGAATCAGGCAACTGGTCAATCAGTCGTCGTATCCAGCGATCGCATTGATCGAATCGCGCTCGAGCTCCACAACGCTGCTGATTCGCCGATCGAGGTTGAGCTTCGCGTTCAGCAGGCGAATCATCTTCGCGATTTCGATATTGCCGACTCCAACGAAAATGTGATCGCGACTCTTGTGGCCACAGTTGCACCGGGCCGATCAACGGTCGATTTTGTGCCGGAAACGCCAATCATCTGCGAGCCAAACACGCCGATCACTCTGCATCTGCCTGAAACGGCACACGTTTCCTGGTGCCTTACGTTGCAAGAACCACTTGGAACCCAGGCCGGCAAATGGAGTGAAGAGCTTGGCTACTGGGCATGGTTCCATGGCACGCTCGGGTTCTCGCTCAGCCCTGCCAATCTCCCATACGCGCCCGCGAATGTGGCCACTGGAATGACCCGACCTGAGGTGGGAACGAACCTGTGGATCAGCGATCCTGCGCAGCCGCTGCCGCAATCACTCACGATTGCGTGGGACGAAGTGTTGGATCTCAATCAGATAGAACTTACCTTCGATTCCCAGCTAAGCGGCTGGATTTGGGAAGGTGTGTTCCCCCATGTCGTTCGTGATTACACCCTCGAAGCGAGTGATGTGAACACCGGGGAATGGCAGGAAATCTGCACCGTTTCCGGGAATGCGCAACGACGACGCATACATACCTTTGACACCATCCGTACCGATAGTTTCCGAGTCACGATCACCGCGACTAATGGTGGGCGAACGGCGCGAATCTTTGAAGTTCGCGCCTACCACCAGAAAGGAGAATGAATCTCGCTAACAGGTCAGGATCCAGAACTCGTATCCGGTTCTGCTTGAGCCGATTTTTGCGGAGGAAACCATGAAGAAATCATTTAGCACGCTCAATAACCTCAACCGACGATCACTACTGAAAACAACTGCTGCCGGTGCGGCGTTTGCAGCCAGCACCTCGTTCGCAGCATCGAAGACCTTTGCCGCTCCCGCTCTGCTGAAGCAGGGCAGCGAAGTCACCATCGAGGTCTGGGGTGGTGTGCCACCGGAGAAGGGCCCTGGGGACCTGGTTGAGGCCTTTATGGAAGCCAATCCATCCATCAAGGTGAACTACACCCGCTACGTCAATGACGATACGGGCAACATCCAGCTTGATACCGCCCTGCAGGGTGGTTCCAACATCGATGTGTTCGCCACTTACGGTATTCCACGACTTGGCCAGCGCATTTCTGCCGGCGCCACCAAGGATCTCACCTCCTACATCGAGGCTGACGCCGATATCAAGGCATGGGTTGATGAAACCGAAGGTCTCTACGTGGTGGATGGCCAGTACCATTGCTTGCCAACCTTCATCGCCCCGAACTTCGTGTTCCTGAATCAGGGCCTGCTCGAAGCCGCGGGCATTGAAGTTCCAACAGAATGGACCGTCGACGACTTCGTAGCCATGGCCGAGGAGCTCTCAGGCGATATGACCTTCGGCGCGTTCTCTGCCCCGCCAGTTGATCGCATGAAGTTGGGTTCCAACTACTACTTCAACGCGGAAGGAACAGCATCGAACTTTGCCGATCCTGCGTTCCGCGAAACTGTGGAGCTGCACAAGTCCATGATCGATAACGGCACCTCGCTGCCGTGGGATGAAGTACTTTCGCAGGATCTTCGGGTCTACGCACAGACTCCATTCCTCACCGAACTCGATGCAATCTGGGTGAGCTCCGATTACTCGCTGCGATTCATCGCCGATAAGGAGCAGTATCCGCACGAGTTCATCACCACCTTCGCCCCGATGCCATGGCCGGCGGATGTCGAGGAGCCATACAACCCGGGCACCATCGGTGGCTGGCTTGCCGTAACCGAATCCAGCGAGAAGGCAGACGCCAGCTGGGAGTTCATCAAGTTCTGGCTCACCCAGGGAGGCCCGCACATGCTGAAGGCCGGCAACAACCCATCCTTCCCGGGCACCGATATGGACGCCGTGGTGGAGGGCATTCTTGGTCCGGACCGCGAAGAACTCTTCGATGTTGAGGCCTACAAGCGCGTTGCGCTGGAGCCAACCCACCGATTGGTGACCGATACGATTACCACGGGTGCGGCCGAGATTCAGCAGATCAAGCAAGGACTCGATGACCGATTCCTTCTCGGCGAGATCTCGATTGACGAGTGGCAAACCGAACTCACCACCAAGGCCGACGAAGCCATTGCGAACGCCGCAAACTAGTCGGAACCAACCAGGATAACGATCAATGCCGAGTGTCGAAATGGTGCCGTTCGGGCTTCGTTTCGACTCTCGGCATGTCCAAGGAGCCATGCATGGCCACAGGAACGCCTCTCATACCCGGTGCACCAGGAGCATCGGAGATAATTACCCCCAAACGCCGCCGGAGAGTTGGAGATTCATCCTGGGTGGGGTATCTCTTCATTGCTCCCAACCTCATCGGGTTTGCCATCTTCACATTGCTGCCGCTGGTGTTTGCCTTCGCCGTGTCGTTCGCCGATTGGGATGTGATTTCCGGGCTCGATGGTATCAAGTGGGTTGGGTTCAAGAACTTCCGCACCATTGCCACCGACGGTAACTTCTGGCAAGCGATGAAGATTACCGCAATCTATGTTTTTGGCAGCGTTCCGCTTACCACATTCGCGGGGATGTTGATCGCCATCGCCCTGAACGGTCCGGTACCGGGCCGTTCAATTCTGCGATTGATCTTCTTTGTGCCAACGATTGTGAATAGTGTTGCGATTGCTTCGGTATGGATTCTCATCTACCACCCACGCTACAGCCCGCTCAACAACGCACTGAGGAGCATGGGAATCGAAGATCCACCATCCTGGATTGCATCTTCGACATGGGCGCTGCCATCGCTCATTGTGATGGCCATTTGGGCCGGCGCCGGTTACGCCTCCATCATTTACCTTGCTGCGCTCCAGAATCTGTCGCCAGATCTCTACGAGGCAGCCTCGCTGGATGGCGCTGGTGTATTCCAGCAGTTTCGCTCCATTACCTTGCCATTGATCAGCCCGACCACGTTTTTCCTTCTGGTTACGGGTTTTGTGGGAGCTTCGCAAAGCTTCGGCATGATCAACCTTATGACCAAGGGTGGTCCAGGTAGTGCGACCACCGTGGCCTCGTACTACGTCTATCAAAACGGTTTTCAGTACTACAAGTTTGGCTATGCGGCCGCGATGTCGTGGGTCATGTTCCTGTTTGTCTTGCTGCTCATGCTGGTATTTTGGCGCGTGCAGCGGAGCCAGGTGTTCTACGAATAGGATTTGATTGATGCAATTACCACAGACATTTAAGTCCCGCATGTTTGGCGGCGGCATAAAATCATCTACTGTTCGCTGGCTCACCGTTGCCCTCGTGATGTGGCTCATCGCGCTTCTGTTTGCGGCACCGTTCGTCTGGATGGTCGCATCCTCACTGAAACGCGATATCGATGTGTTCCGGCTTCCCATTCGCTGGATTCCGGATCCGATTTCATGGGTGAGCTACGAGAAGATTTGGACCGGCCCCTACCCGATTCCGCGCTATATGATCAACTCGATTATCGTGGCGGTCGCCCGCGTAGCCGGCGAATTGACGACTGCTTCCCTTGCTGCCTATGCGTTTGCCCGCGTGCGATTCAAGGGGCGTAACGTCATCTTCCTGCTATACGTGGCCACGATGATCATTCCGCATCAGATGCTCTTGGTGCCGAGGTTCATTCTCTACAAGCAGTTGCATATCTACGATACGCTGTGGGCGCTCATTCTCCCGGGCATGTTCACGGTGTTTGGCACATTCCTGCTCCGACAGTTCTTCCTTTCCATCCCGCATGATCTCTGCGATGCAGCAAAGATGGACGGCGCAAGCGAATTCCAGATCTACCGCCAAATCGTGATGCCGCTGGCCAAGCCGGCGCTGGCATCGCTGACGATTCTGGCGTTTATCTGGAGCTGGAACGATTACGAAACACCGCTCGTAATGCTGACTTCGGAGAAGATCTTCACCATTCCGCTGGGCCTCACCCGGTACATGGATGAAGGTGGCGGCATGAGTCCATCTCTGGTGATGGCTGGGTCCGTGTCCTCAATCATTCCAGTGCTGATCGTGTTCCTGCTCATGCAGAAGCAGTTTATCGCTGCGCTTTCGCGCTCCGGACTCAAGGGCTAACGAGCCGAAACACCATTCATGTCATGAGAAAGAGGGCATGGACGAAAGCAGAAACCGGGCCGAAAGGTCCGGTTTCTTGCTTTGCACAAATCGATTGTGCAAATAGCCCAAAAATCACTTGACACAAAACGCTTTTGGGCCGCTAATGCAGGTGGTGCGATCAGAGTCGCTCGCGCCGTGACCAGGGCCTGGAGGCTTCCGCTTCCTCGGCCTCTTTCATTGCGAGCTTGCCACCAGGCGAGCAAGGTTCAGGAGCGATTCTCGGTGTCCACATCAATTTCACGACGTTCGGTAGTTCAGTCTGGCGCAGCGCTTGCTGCTGTAGCCACAACCGCCAAGGTTTCTGCCCAGGAAGCAAGCCCGGAAGCTACTCCGGCAGAAGCTCTGACCATTCCATCGGCAGGTACAGAGAACCAGACTCGCGGCGAAGGCGGGGAGCTGAAGCTCCTGCAGTGGCAGGCACCTACCACACTGCTGCGATACCGCAGCACCGGTGTTAAGGATTATCTGGCTGGCTCCCTGGTGATGGAGCCGCTCTACGTGGTGATGAGCGATGGTTCGCTGGCTCCGATGCTCGCCGCCGAAGTGCCAACTGTTGAGGCCGGCACTCTGGCCGACGACCTCACGTGGGTCACCGTTTCGCTCAAACCAGACCTCCTTTGGAGCGATGGCGAGCCGGTCACGTCTGAGGATGTCCGTTTCACCTGGGAATGGAACGTCAACACAGAGAATGGTTCCTTCGCCTTCGATATTTTCGATACCATCGCCGATGTGGAGATCGTGGACGATCTCACCACCACCTTCCGTTTCAAGGAATCCAATCCGATCTGGTTCGAGACAATTTCCAGCTCTGGCGGTGCCATCATTCTGCCGCAGCACATTCTGCACGAGCAAACGCAGGAAGCGAACGATGCCTTCGGCATTTCGCCAATCGGCACCGGTCCGTTTGTGGTGCAGAGCTTCACGCCAAACGATCAGGCAACCTACATCGCCAACGAGAACTACCGCGAGCCGAACAAGCCGTTCTTCAGCAGCGTGCTGCTCAAGGGTGGTGGCGATGCCGCGGCTGCAGCCCGATCGGTTCTGCAAACCGGCGAATATGATTTCGCCTGGCTCCTCAACGTGGAACCGGAGATTCTTGAACCGATGATGGGCGATGAATCCCCAGGCACTCTGGAAGTCACCCCAACCGTTTCGCTCGAGTTCATGGATGTGAACTTCAGCGATCCACGCGCCGAGGTGAATGGCCAGAAATCAGAAATGAACACACCGCATCCGATTCTTTCGGATGTGAAGGTTCGCGAAGCGATCGCGCTGGCCATCAACCGGGAGATCATCACTTCCCAGTTGTATCTGGATGGTAATCAGCCAGCTGCCAATGTGATTGTCGGAAATCCTGCCATCGATACATCGCACAATGATGCCGTTCATGATCCAGAAGCCGCCAAGGCCCTGCTCGATGAAGCAGGTTGGGTGCTGGAGGATGGTGCCGAGTTCCGCCGCAAGGACGGGATGGAGCTGCTGCTCACGCTGGCGACATCCGTGAGCTCGATCCGCCAGAAAACGCAGGCGATCATTCAGGCGAATCTGGCCGAAATCGGCATCAAGATCGAGCTGGAGCAGGTCGATGCGGGTCTATTCTTCGATGGCTCTGCCGGTAACGACCAGAACCTCACGCACTTCTATCGCGACCTTCAGTTCTACTCCACCAGCGTTGGTAACGCGCGACCGCTGACGTTGATGAAGAACTGGTACACCGGACCGAATGGCGCCAACATCGCCCAGGAATCGAACGGCTGGTCGGCATCGAACAACACCCGGTGGCAGAACGCTGAATACGACGCCGAACTCGAGGCCGCCCAGGTGGAATCCGATGAGGACATGCTCATCGAGCGCCTGATCAACCTCAACGACATGGTTGTGAATGACTACGCGGTTATTCCGCTGGTGCACTATGGCCTGAACGTGGGCTACAGCAAGCGACTCAACGCCCCAAACTTCGGTTTCGGCCCGTTTGAGTATCACTACTGGAACATCGCCAACTGGAATCTCGCCGATTCCGAGTAGACCTCCAGGCAATGATAAAGCTCCGTCGGACTGAGTCCGACGGAGCTTTTTGCGTTATCGCTATTCGTCGGTTTCGAGTTCCATGGTGGTGAGAATGTGATTCACCAGTTCGTCAGGCGTGCTATGACCGGTCACGATAAGTTCGGTGGCCAGTTGGGTGTTACTTTCGCTCTGCAATTGCATCTTGAGAATAGGAGCAAACGCGCGGAGGAATTCCTCCGGGTTCTCTTGCTCGGTCACAAAATCCACGGTGCGCAGTCGATCCTGCAGAACAGCCATCGATTCCGGACCATGATCGGTCGGTAGCAGAAGAATCACGCGGCTGGCGGTATCTAGCGCCTGCTGTGCCCGGGCGAGCATTTCGTCGTTGACGTACACGCTCTGGCCGCCGCCAAACGCGATCACCGTTTCAACCGGATTCTCTTTCATTACCCTTTCGACGCTGAGCAGCTCGTACGGCTTCCACGCAGCCACGAGTTCCAGTAACCCACCCTGCTCCATCGCCCGGCGTTCGACTTCCGGATCGAGCCCGAATTCGGGATACCAGGTTGAGCGGAGACCATCCAAATCAACGAAGTTCCATTGAAGCTTTTCGGCCAGCAGTTTACCCACGCTGGTTTTGCCGACTCCGGTCGGGCCAATCAGCACAATACTTCTGTGTTGCTTTGTCTCGTTACTACTCAGAACAGCCACCTCGGCATTTGTACGATCACCGCCACTGTTTCCCGAATCACGTAGCTAAATTCGGTTGCACTCCATGGGCGAATCGGGCTATCGGGTGCCGGCGATGTGTAGGCTTCGAAGCCGACTGCATTCGCCATGCGTTCGGCACGAAAGAGATGGAAGCCATCGCTTACCAGAAGAACGCGTTTGATGTCGTGAGGTTCCGCCGCTATCCACGCCCCGGCCAGGTTCTGCCATGTATCGCGACCTTCGTTCTCCATGAGAATGGCGCTCTCGGGAACACCGCGATTCATGAGCCATGTCTCGGCGGTTTCGGCTTCGGTGAAGGCATCGCCCTCCTGACGTCCGCCAGTCACGATGATCCAGGGAGCATACCCCTGATTGTAGAGATCGAGTCCGTGTTGCAATCGGGCGGTAAACACATCCGATGGCCGACCGTTATACTGGGCGGCCCCCAACACTACGATGGCGTCTACCGGTCGAGCTTCGTCCCCACGGGCTTCGGCATAGATGGCCGCCATGAAGCCGAGCACGATGAGGGCAACAAGCGCCAACAGCGCCGCAATGGTGACCACCCACTTGCGGTGACCACGCTTCTGCTCGCCAAATCGAAGATCTGTATATCGCTCCAACGAAGGATTCTCGAACCCGTCACTCTTTTGGAATGGCCAGGTGCTGCCAGCTTTTGGAGACACCGGCTCCTGATTGGGACCATCTGGCTGTGTTGGTTCGTTCGACATATTCATGAGGCGTAGCATGCCATTATCATCGCCGCATAACAAGGCAAAATGTTATTCCCCACTGGCACCTCCAGATTTCAAAAGTAGTTCAATTACCGGGACGGCAACCGATGGGCGAACCGTTGGAATGGTGAGAATCGTATCGCCTTCCTCCTCCGGCATATCGGTGTTTTGCGCGATTGCTGCGGGATCGGCATCCTTGAACGCGATTTCCGAACCATCATGCAGGAAGCGGGCAAATTCGATCTTTCCTGCCATGCCACTGAGATGAAGATGGCCGAGAGGCCAATTCAAAATGTGCAGATACAGTCGATCTCCACGCTGGGTGTAACGGCAATCCGCAGGGGGTTGATAGTTGCTCGCGGTGCAGCCATAGATGGCGCGCGAATGCCGGCGCATCCATTCGCCAATAGTTGCAAGCGTGTCTCGTGCCTCCGGCTGGAACTCGCCACGACCGGTGGGGCCGACATTGAGGAGAAGGTTTCCACCTTTACTGACGGAGTCGACAAGCAGACTGAGGAGCAGTTCCGGACTCTTCCAATTGTGATTATCGCGGTCATATCCCCAGCTGCCGTTGAGTGTCTGGCATGTCTCCCAGGTCACGCGCTTGCCATTGCGCTCTGGCCAGGATTTTGCCTGATACTCCTCCGGTGTCACGAGATCCGCACCTTCGGGATAATCGATTCGGTCATTGAGGATGACGCTCGGTTGAAGTTCCCGCACCATCTCGACGAGGGCGGGAGAATCCCAATCGGTAGCGGACTTTTCGGGAGGGGTCCAATCGAACCACAACACATCGATGCTGCCATAGTTGGTTAGCAGCTCACGCACCTGAGCGTGCATGTACTCGCGGTATCGGGCCATATCACGGCCAGCATTGAACGCCTCCCAATCTGTATCCCGAAGCGGATGAGAAGAATCCATTGTGTAATCAGGATGGTGCCAATCTATGACGGAATAGTAGAACCCGATCTTCAAACCAGCGGCTCGAAACGCATCCACCCACTCGCCCAGAAGATCGCGTTCAGCCGGGGTATGCATAACCGAATAATTGGTCGTGGCCGTGTTCCACATGGCAAAACCGTCATGATGTTTGGCGGTGAGGATGGCGTATTTCATTCCCGCAGCCTTGGCATCTCGGGCCCAAGATTCGGGATCGTACAGATCGGGATCGAAGTACGCCGTATATCGACCGTATTCCCCGGTCTCCCGACGTTCGCGACTCTGCACCCATTCATGTCGGGCGGGAACCGAATAGATGCCCCAGTGTACGAAGAGCCCAAAGCGATCGTGAACAAACCATTCCAAATGCTGAGAATCCACGTTAATTCCCTCCAAAAACGGGGCAGACCGCGCCGATCATCCCGTCATCATGCTGACAGAATCTGGATGGAAGCACAATAACCAAAGCTGTCCGTACACTTGCGTAACCGCTGCATAACATCGCACACTCATTGACAGCGATATGTATTGGCCCTTCGCGTTCTTTTTGCTGCCAGGATTCACAATGCATCCTCAATCCCAAGCTGGTTCGCTCCCTGCACCGCGACGTCGCCGGCACTGGTCAAGAAAAAAGAAAATCGCTACAACCATGGTGATTCTCATGGTCCTCACCCCGTTTCTGGCGGCCGGGATCTATGTTTGGAACATCACCCGAGCCATTGAAGGCGCTCAAGATAATGCAGTTGTATCGCTGCCAACAAGTTCTCTCCAACTCGGCGGTGTAAGCCAGCTGGATGACGAGCCAGCCGAGAGCACACCTGATTCCTCCGTCCAGGCAACTCCTGGAACAGAAGGTTCTGCAGCGGAACCGACGTCTACTGCTGGACCCCAGCAAACCCAGAATCAGGACGACGAAAACAAGACCTCGGGGAATTCCAACCCCTCGGCGATGGGAATCGCTCGAGACCTGATCGGCACCGGAACCCGGGCCGACGTGGTGAAACCAGGGGAAGTATGGCCCGGCAAGGAATACATCAATATCCTCGTGCTTGGTGTTGATACGCGTGAGAAAGAAGGCGATCAAAACGCCGACGTCATCATGATCGCGAGAATCGATTTCAAAACCAATGAAGTGCGGGTCGTAAGCATCCCGCGCGATCTCCAGGTCGAAGTCCCCGGTCACGGTCTCAGCAAGATCAATGGCGCCTACAACATCGGTATCAAGGAAGATCCTGACAACGAGGTGTCCGGCGTGATCATGATGCGCGATACCATCGAATACAACTTCGGGGTGCCGATTGATGAATTCGTATTGATCGATTTTCAGGGCTTCGAGAAAGTCATCGATTCCGTCGGTGGTATCACCATTAACGTGCCCGAGCGAATTGAAGATGATGCCTACCCAACCGAGGATTTCGGCACCACGACGCTCGTGATCGAAGCTGGTAAACAGGAAATGGATGGCGAAACTGCTCTCGCCTATGCGCGCACCCGTCATCAGGACAACGACGACAAGCGTCGAGAACGACAGATGCTGGTGCTGCGGGCCCTGCTGGATAAGGGGCAGTCGCTTGGTTCCGTGACCCGGATCACCCAGGTGGTAAGCGCTGGTGGCGACGCCGTGATGACCAGCATCGGCTGGAACAAGCAGCTGGCTCTGGTGAATATCGCGCTCAAGATCGATCAGCAGAAGATCGTAATGGAGAGTGTGACGGAACCGCTGGTGGCACCAGGCACGTCAGAAACCGGCGCCTGGATCTATGTCGGCGATCCCGATGAGATCGGCGACTTCATCGATAGCGTGCTCAACGGAACCTACGAAGGCGAATAGCCGGTATCAAACGAAACAGTGCCAGTGAGTCCACTTCGGCCCAACGTGGTGTTTGGAAACACTTCGGTTGCATTGTGGGAAAATTCCGAAGGCTCGGTCATCCCGGCACCGAAATGCGTGATCCACAGCGCCCCTGCTCCACAATCTTTCGCCAGCGTGGCGGATTCCCGAAAAGTCATATGTCCACGCTCCTCCGCCTTGGCGACGTCCGCATCGTCACCATACGTTCCCTCGGCGATCAGTAGATCAACGCCCTGCATGAGTTGAACGATCGATTCCGTTGGCCTTGTATCGGTGGCGAATCCGAACGAGACTCCGGGGCGCGGTTCGGAAAGCACTTGCTGAGGCACGACCATAACACCATTGTGCTCAACGGATTCCCCTCTCTGGAGCGCACTCCAGAGTTTCCGCGGCACATCGAGCTTTTCCGCCTTTTCCGGCAAGAAGGCGGGCGAGCGAGCGACATCTACCCGATACGTGAGCACTGTCCCCCTGTGCTTGCCTTCGGCAACCGTGAGCATCGCTCCACCCGGGAGCTCGCCAGTATCGTCCTGTGAGACCTCGTGAATGAACACCTCGAATGGCAATCCGCCCACGATCACGAAGAGTCCGCTCACAACCTGATACAGGCCTTCCGGACCATAAATGTGGAGCGGATCGGTTTTGCCGGAATGAGCCAATGTGTGCATGAGACCAGGCAGCCCCGCAATGTGATCGGCGTGGAAGTGTGAGATGAGAATCGTATCCAGCCGCTTGAAGCCCCAGCCAAATTCGCGCATGGCTACCTGCGTGCCTTCTCCACAATCGATGAGATGCAGGTGCGAGCCTATGCGAAACATGGTGGCGGAAAGGTATCTGCCGGGGAGAGGAACCATGGCTCCCGTACCAAGCAGCATGAGATCGATCATGACAAAAACTCGTTCTTTGTGGTACAAACGCCTCAGCGTGCAATCACCTTGATTGTCGCATGTTGTATTCAACCTCGACCTGAAGGGACGCTTAATGTTGCAGACAACCCTTGCCACGGTCGATGTCATGAACAGCTAGAGCCTCCAGGCACTTCCCCGGTAACTCTCGTTTCATGGCATCGAAGAATGTGAATTCTCTTCGCACCCTGCGGAGTGATTTTTTTGGTATGCCTGAACGAAAGAGAGTCCTTAATGCAACAAGCTCTTGTGAATGATGCTGCCTTCGGCAGCGTAAATCCCCTCCTACCTTCATTTTTCGTGTCCTGCACCAACGTGGGTCAGGACAGAGGGTGTGACATTGTCATTCACAGATTACGATTCAGAATACGAATACGAGACAGAAGAGAAGTTCCATAACAGGAAGCGTCAGCAGCGCCGATCGGCAGCGCCAAAGCGCAAGCGAAATCGATTGACCCGAC
Organism: Chloroflexota bacterium; assembly: GCA_023424355.1. Taxonomy (GTDB): domain Bacteria; phylum Chloroflexota; class Chloroflexia; order Thermomicrobiales; family UBA6265; genus UBA6265. Next base: position 16,793 of record JAFAEA010000198.1, read on the forward strand.
CTCCGCGAACGGAGACCGACCAGGCGTTCCGCTGTGTACATTGCAAGCAGTTCATCGGCGCACCCATCGCAGGTGGACGGCATCGCAATCATTGCCCGAATTGCTTGTGGAGTCGGCACGTGGACCATTCAGTTCCCGGTGATCGGAAGAGCGATTGCCATTCAGCCATGGAGCCGGTCGGCAAAATCGTGCGTCGCAATGGCGAGCAGGTGCTCCTCCACCGATGCCGCGGATGTGGCAAGGACGATCCGAACAGGATCGCGGCGGATGATAGTCCGCTACTACTAATGCGATTGCCACTGCTGGAAAACCCGGCAATGGCTTCAGAAGAACCGGTCGATCTCGAATCGGCCTAGGAATCCGATCCGGCGGCGAGGGCTACTTCGCCGCCGGCTGGTCCAATATCCCGTGCACCTTGTACCAGCGGAGGAGTCCCTGTGCACCGAGGAAACTGGGCATGGCAAGTTCCATACTTGCCATGCGACTTGAACCGGATTCCCTCTCGTACTCCTGCAGACTTTGCTTACGGATCGCTTCCTCGAGCGGATCCTCATCGCTCAGCGATGTGACGATCTGCTCGGCGATGGAGACGCGATCTCGAATTCGCTCTTCGATCTGCGCCAGATGCGATTCTGGTTCAGCCACCCAACCGAAATGCGGTAGTGCCAGGGCGGTTGGATTCAGGCGGCGGAGCTTCACTGCTGTGGCTTGCCAGGCATCGAAATCCAACTCGATTGGCGCCAGCGTAGGCACGATGACTGAAGAGTTCGGCAAGCGGGCATGAGCAGCGTCTCCGGCGAAGAGAACACCATTGCCGGTATCCAGGAAGGAAAGATGCGTGCCAGCGTGGCCCGGCGTATGAATCGCCAGCAAATTGGTGTCGGGCACGGTTTCTCCGGGGAGAATCGGATCGATTCGATCGGAATCGATGCCGATAATCTCGCCCCAGAGCATCTCCATTCGGTCCCGAAAGCTCATTGAAGCGCTGCGGATGAGTCGGGAAGGATCCACCAATACCTGGGCGGCGTCCTGATGGACAGTGACGCGGAGATGCGGGTGATCCCGCAATAGCGTGCCAGCTCCGCCGCCGTGATCGAGATGGATATGCGTGAGAACGATGCGGCTAATATCGCGCATATCGATGCCTGCATCGGCGATTTTACGCTCCAGAACAGCCTGTGTGGTGCTGGGGCCGCAATCGATCATCACCCAGCCATCGGCACTTCGAATCAGCCAGGTACCGATAGCTTCCGGTGTATTCTGGAATTCGAGATCGATAAGCAGCTGATTCCCATCGCCAAAGGGGGTAATCACGAGACAATCCTCTTTCGGCCGAATTGGCCTATAATCGGAAAACATGTTGTTGCATGCTACCAACACGGAGACGACTTCTACCATGGACTATACCGCCTCCAATCAGGATGGACTGAGCGTTGCCGAGACCGCGCGCTTGCTGAATCGCAGCACCGAACAAGTGCGTCGATATCTCCGCGAAGGTCGGCTTGCCGGTCGGCGAGTCGGTGGCCAATGGTTCATCGAACCAGCAGCAGTAGAGGAATTTGGCAGCAGCCAGACCAAGGAAGATCGCTTCACGCGTGATCTCAAATCTGCCGCACGCACCAAGCCGCTCGATGGAGTCATTGGCATCGGATCCGGACCGGGTTCCGATATCGTCAACGGCCTCTCCAGCTATCGTGCAGCCAGCCTGCGCCGCAAGTAAAGGAAACCTGCATGTCATCTGGCACCGTACCCAATCAGCCGACCGCCTTCGTGGACGCCAGCGCGATTGTTGCCCTGGTTGATCGAAACGATCGCTCTCACGATGACGCGGTGGCGGCGTATCACGGACTGCAGGAAGCCAACTATCGCCTGTTCACCACCAATCTGGTGCTGGCCGAGGTGGTGCAGCTTCTGAATGATGGCGTTGGTGCCGAAGTCTCTCGTCAGTTCTTGCGGGATCATCGCCTGGCCGTTTATCACGCGACCGAGGAAGACGAAGACCGCGCCGCCGCGATGGTAATGACCTCCCGTACGTCTCGTGGGTTGAGCTATGTGGACGCCGTCAGCCTGGTGGTGATGGAGAAGCTTGGTATTGCCGATGCGTTTGTGGTGGATACCACATTCCTGGCTGAGGCTAACTAGGGAGTCAGCAAATGGCGAGTGCATACACCAAAACCTGCCCGGATTGCGGTGCTGTGAACGATGCGAACGATTTGTTCTGCAAGGATTGCGGTACAAGTTTGGCCATGGTTGGCGGGGCATCCCAGCAGACTTCGTCCTTCACGCCAATTACATCCGATGGTACCCAAACCACGACAATTGCACCTGCGGCCGCGCCACAGTACGCGCCGGCAGCAACTCCCTCCTACGAACCGCAGCAGAGCTATAGCTATTACCCGCACGAGGAAAGCACCCGAGGGGCCGTGCTGGGTTGGTTGGCAGCGGCACTGATGCTGATCATCGTCGCAGCATTCTTCTGGAGTGCAGTGATTTCCGACGCAACACGGGATCGAATTACCGGAATCTTCTAGGCGTCCCAGATTCCCGATCGCAATTCCTCCAACAACTCATCGAGCGCTGCCATTATTTGGCGATGGAGCTCCGGGTCTGATTGCGGGATCCCAGTGCTCTCGTACTCATATTCATCCAGGATTTTGATGGTGCCATCCGGCAGCTTCACGGCATCCAGCCAGTGATCCTCCCAGGTGATGACTGGTTGGCCAACGTCGTCCAAACTGAGCGTTGTCGGTGCGGTGATATTGGCGTAGATGCCGGAGAATTCGCCATTGGGTGCATATACCTGAAAGATGTTGAATCGCTTGCTGGCGGAGAAGTATTCGAGGATCTTGCCACCGGTGATGAACTTGACGCCATCGACATCAACATCTGTCATCGTCCACTTCGCCTCGAAGGCCAACCAGTCGGACCGGTCGAATGGCACAACCACTCCCGGATAGGACAGCACAGCTTTATCCGAGCCGAACTCGGCTTTCTCAATCGTCACGACCTGACCAGCGTGCATGGCGATCCAGCCTTCGTCCGACACTGGAGCCAATTGGCGCTCCACAATCACGCAATCTCGCCAGATTCCGTCCAGCTGACCATGCCGCTCGTAGATACCAACCTCACGGAATCCCAGTTTGGCAAGCAGTGAGCGGCTGCCGGTGTTCTCGACAAACACCCGGC
>JAFAEA010000230.1 GCA_023424355.1 Chloroflexota bacterium
ACTGGGCAAATGAGAACGAGCAGGCGGATCCCGCGCCGTTCACCACTATCGCCTGGCGAATGTGGCACATCACTGATATGTTCACCCGACGATGGATGGGTCACTTCGGCGAAGGAGAGGCGCTCGAAGCCCCGGTAGCACTGACTGCTGCCGAAGGGATGGCGAACCTGACTACCGCCTACGAGCGCTGGCGAGATGCGCTGCTGCAGATGCCGGCCGAGAAAGTGGCCGGCCCAACCGGCATGGCCGAGGGTGAGTTTTTCAAGGATTTCCCGTTCGCCACTTTGATGCTCCACCTCAATCGCGAGTTCATCCATCACGCGGCAGAGATTAGCCTGATTCGCGATTTGTATCGGCAACGGGATTCTTTGAAAGCGTGAGGCCTATCTGGAACCGCGCTGAACCTGTGCAATGGTGATGACCAGCCCCAAATTCTGGCCAGCATCGGCGTGAAGCAACGAGATATCGTCCGCGGCATACGGGAAACCGTAATCGCGGGCGATTTCTTCCCACTGCAGCCACATCTTCCAGCCATTTGGCACGAGTTCGGCGTGCTGCACATGCAGATCGGCATCCTTTTCCCAGAGCTCCTGCCACCATGCAGGGCTATGCAAACTCCAGAACTCCTGTTGCCAGAACGGGATGACGTGCGAGGGGAGCCCATTCCCGAACTCCTGTACCAGGCCAGGGCTGATCATGGCGATGTACCCACCATCGGCTACGTAGTGCGCGATGCGGCTGACAAACCCCTCCCCTAATCCGAAAAGATGCCAGGCATCGACACAGACGACTGCATCGAAGAATTCGCCGGCGAACGGGAGTGTGTGGGCCTCTGCCTGAACGGGGCACACGAAGTTATCAAGTCCGAGATCACGAGCGTGCTGCCAGGTTTCATCTGGGCTGACCCAGAGATCGGCGGCCCACACATTCACGCGCTCCTCTTTCGCGAGGAACATGGAGCTCATGCCCTTGCCACACCCGAGATCCAGCACGCGCTGCTCCGGCTGAAGCTGCAAGTGACAGAGGAGCTCCTCCGTGAGCCAAAGCGGATTGGTTCCCAGGGCGTTTTCCAACTGCCATTCGGGATCCCACGCGGAAGAACGTGGGAAACGAGGGTGTTTCACACGATCCAAATCTGTCGGTTCGGGAACAAGCACTTCATCGGGCTCGTGCATGATTTGGTACTCCGGAATTCGAAATGACAGAATCTGCCTGATTGATGGTACTTCATCCGATAATTTCGCACGATTCCCCCGGGACGTCGGCAGAATTTTCATGTACGCTACGAAGTGGGCTGGCATTCGCCAGCCTTCTGTCACATTCAATCTGGTACAGCATGTCGAGTTCATCATCCACCGTTTCATATCGCTCGCTCTTTGATGAGCCAGGACGTTTGTGGTTCCTGATCGCTACCGCCATCGGTCGTACGCCGAGCGCAATGAAAGCACTCAGTTGCATCCTGTTGGTGCAGCAAATCACGGGCAGCTATGGCATGGCTGGACTCGTGGGTGCCACGCAGACCATGGTCGCCGCGATTTTGGCGCCGGTGCTGGCGCGGTTGATCGATGTTCGTGGCGAGCAAGGCGTGCTGATGTGGTCGATGATGGCACACATCATCGGTGTGGCGGCGCTCATCGCTGCCGCATATAGCGATCTGCCCAGCGCCTCGATGCTGTTAGGTGCCGCGATTATTGGTGGTAGCTCGGTACAGTTCGGGTCGCTCAGCCGCGCCCGATGGGTGAAATCGCTCGGGCGAGGTCGTGCCCTGGAGCGTGCGTATTCCCTCGAATCCATGGTCGATGAGATGGGATTTGTGGTCGGCCCAATGCTGGTGGTACCGCTCTGTATCCAGGTGCATCCGACCGCCGGCATCCTTGCCTCGATGGTGATGACCATTCTCGGCACGGTGATGCTGCTTCGCCAACCAAGCAAATCCAAATCGGTTCGCATGAGCACGCCATTGATGCAGGGTCACGATGCCGCCGGCGAACAATCTGTGATTCGCATCCCTGCCGTGCAGTTGATGATCGCATCGCTGGTGTTTATGGGAGTTCTGTTTGGCGCGATCGAGATCGTGATCGTTTCGTTCACCGAGCACCAAGGGCAGCCCAATGCTGCAAGTTATGTGGCTGCAGTGTTTGCAATCGGTTCGCTGCTTGGTGCTGTACTCTATGGCGCTCGCCACTGGCCCGGAGATACTCCGGTGAAGATCTTCATTACGTTCTGGTGGATCGGGCTGGGAACCATCCCGATTCTCTTGGCTCCGAATATCCCCACCATGGCGGCGGCGGTGTTCGTGACCGGACTCGCGATTTCTCCCGCAATGATCGTGGCGAATCTTTTCGTGGAACAGATCTCGCCACCATCCAAGCTCACCGAAGCGTTTGCCTGGCTGGGTTCGGCGATGGCGACCGGCGCAGCAATCGGCTCCATCATCGCCGGCGCTCTGGTCGATGAATTCGGCATCCGCGGTGGTCAGTGGACGTCCGTTGGCGGCGGTATCGCCTGCGGCGTGATTGTGACCGGGGGTTGGAAACTGCTGCGTTCGCCGGAGCGTGATCCGATGACGACTAACTGATTACAGCAGCAAATGCGTGTGCGATACTGCACTACAGGCGGCTTCCCGGAATGTGGGGGGCAAATTGACATGATTAACCGGATTACATTGGCGGAGATATTGAAATGGCGTTCACCGAACAATTGGAATATGCATATTTCGAGGGCGGAATCGTGCCCTTTTCGGACGCCAAGATCAGTATCGGTACCCACGTAGTCCAGTACGGTACTGGCGCTTTTGCTGGCATCCGCGGCTACCTCTCGAACGATGGCAAGGCAATCAACATCGTGCGGTTGGAAGATCACTGCGCACGATTGCTGCGCAGTTCCAAACTCCTGCGCATGGATCTCGGATTGACTCCGAAAACCATGGCGGCGGCAATCATCGAACTCACCAAGAAGAACGCCCCGAAGACAGATGTGTACTACCGCCCGTTCGTGTACAAGGCAAGCGTGGAGCTCACTCCTCGCCTGCAGCCTTTGAAGGATGAGTTCGCTTGCTACATGCTGCCGATGGGCGATTATTTGGATACCAAGCGTGGTATGAACATGATGGTCACCAGCTGGACCCGCACTGAGGACAACATGATCCCCAGCCGCGGCAAGATCACCGGCAGCTACATCAATGCCAGCTTCGCCAAGGATCAGGCCGAGAGCTATGGCGCCGACGATGCGATCATGCTGAACTCCCGCGGCAAAGTCGGCGAAGGTAGCGCCGCCAACCTGTTCATCGTGCGCGATGGCGTGCTGGTAACGGCACCAATCACAGGCGATATTCTGGAAGGCATCACCCGCCGCAGTATTTTGGCACTGGCCGAAGAGAAGGGCTGGAAGGTAGAGCAGCGCGAGATTGATCGCAGCGAGCTGTACCTGGCCGATGAAGTGTTCTTCTGCGGCACCGGTGTGCAGGTGGCGTGGGTGGCGACCATCGATGGCCGCACCATCGGCGATGGGACTCGAGGTCCGATTGCGAAGGCGCTGTACGATTCGCTGTTCTCGGTGTTCCGAGGTGAAACGGATGAGCATCAGGAGTGGGTCACCCGAGTCGAGGTGTAGGCCTCTCGCGCCAATCGTAGGCCCTGGGGTTCATCCCCAGGCTTCGGGTCCAATTCCGCGCCCATGATTTTCTCGGACCAACCATTTGTAGCCCCGGGCCCTGTGCCCGGGGTTTTCCGTCGGCATAACGTCGAGGCGCAATTATGCAGTTCGGAATTGGTCGGTGCAACCCGCACGTACAGTGCGGGCCTACGCCTGGATGCGTGGGGCGGAATTGGTCCAACATGCGCGGCCGTAGGCGGAGGAGGCTCTGCCTCGCAGCGAAGCGATCCCTCGCGCGGGGATTCCTCGTCATCCGCCGTCGGAATGACGGGGTATCGCGATTCAGAATCGGTCTCTCGTCGCCCGGGCCATGCGCGTCACCGTCGATGGCTGAATGGTCCTATTCTGCGCGCAGCCCGAGCCTACCATTCCTGCCACAACGCGAACGGTCGAGGGCGTACGTCTGTTTGGGTCGAGGGACTAGACTGTCGTCCAGGCGCCGATGGTGCGGAATTTTTGGTAGCGCTTGTCCAGCATTTCGGCGATGGCGGCCTCATCGTCCTTCGACCAGGATTCGATCAGTTCGCTGAGGTGGTGATCGATCCGCTCGCCGACCGTCTGGATGGTATCCCGCGGGGCTTCGTGGGCCGGAATCGGTTCCGGAATCAATTCCTCGATCATGCTGAAGCGCTGCAAATCGGCAGCGGTCACGCGCATGGTGGCAGCTGCATCCGCTGCCTTGCCGGCATCTTTCCAGAGAATGGCGGCACATGCTTCCGGCGATGCCACGGCGTACACCGCGTTCTCCAGCATGAGCAGTCGGTCACCGAGACTGATGCTCAATGCACCACCGGATCCACCTTCTCCAATGACTGTGCAGACGATCGGCACCTTGGTGCCAACCATTTGCAGCAGACATTCGGCGATCGCGGTGGCCTGTCCGCGCTCTTCCGAGCTGATGCCCGGATCGGCACCGGAGGTATCCACAAACGTGATGATGGGCAGCCCGAATTTCTCGGCGTGCTGCATCAGGCGGCGGGCCTTGCGGAAGCCTTCCGGACGAGGCATACCGAAGTTTCGCTCCAGGTTTTCTTTGGTATTTGTTCCGCCCTGGTGACCCAGCCACACCACCGAGCGGCCGCGGAATGTGCCGATGCCACCGATGAGCGCCTGGTCGTCGCCGTGATTGCGATCGCCACGGAGTTCCACAACTCGCTCCAGCAGTTCGCCAACATAATCGAGCGTGCCGGGTCGATTCGGATCTCGTGCAATACGCACACGATCCATCGCGGGAATAGTTGCTTCAGGTGTAGTCACTGTGGTGTTCTCGTCGGTCATGCTTCGGCTCCGGCAGGTGTTTCGGCATCATCACTCTCCGCTTCCGGGAGGTCATCGGCCAGCAGTCCCTTGGGGTAGCCGGTGGATGCGTTTGCGGGACGGCCAACGTAGTGATCGGAAAGCATGGTGAGTGTGTGGCGAATATTGCCGCGCTCGATGATCTGGTCGATCATGCCGTGCTCCAGCAGGAACTCGGCAGTCTGGAATCCTTCCGGCAGCTTCTGGCGCGTGACCTGCTCGATCACCCGCTGACCGGCAAAACCGATGAGCGCACCGGGTTCGGCCATCATCACATCGGCGACGGTGGCGAAGCTCGCTGGCACACCGCCGTAGCAGGGATCAACTAGCAACGAGAAGTGCGGCAGGCGGTTTTCGCCCAGGCGATGGAAGGCCGCGATGGTTTTGGCCATCTGCATGAGCGAGAACAATCCCTCATGCATGCGGGCGCCACCGGAAGCGTTCACAGTGAGTACCGGAATTTTGAGATCAATGGCGCGCTCAACTGCACGTGCAAGCTTCTCGCCCCACACGCTGCCCATACTGGCACCAAGGAAGCCGAATTCGGCTACCACCAGCACAATGGGGCGGCCATTGATCAGGCCCTTGCCGGTGAGGAGGCTCTCGGTTTCGCCAGTTTTCTTTTGAGTCTTGGCCAGTTTCTCGGTGTACGGGCCCTGACTATCAACGAACTCGAGTGGATCGGTCGGGCGGATATCGGTATCCCATTCCTCAAATGTATCGGCATCCACCAGCAGATCGATGCGTTCTCGCGCGGAAAGCCGGAAGTGATAGCTGCACTTCGGGCACACGCGACTGTTGCGCTCGAGCTCACGGGTGTAGAGCAGTTCGCCACATTTGGAACACTTGGTCCACAAATCCTCGGGGATCGATGAATCGCGGTCTTTCCCACGCTCATCGCCCTTGTTCAGTGGGCGGAATTTACCTTGTCGTTGAAAGAATGATCGCATATCGGCTGTATCTCATTGCCTCGCGAATGGAGGAGGGACGTAACCAGACCGGAACGCCCATGGCATCCCGGAATTACGATATTAGGATACACCTTTTGTATTAACTGGATGTTGAATCTTCCTGCTTATCCGTTGAGCGGTGAGCATCCAGCACGCGGATGGCTTCATCGCGGGCGGAGTTCTGGGCATGCTCCATGGCCTCAATATCGGCTTCCACCTCTTCGGTTGGGCGCTTGAGCAGCTCGCCGCCAAGGTTGCGGACAATCTGCTGCACGCTGTTATCCTGCTCGTTCTCGATTTCGCCGATGAGCGCGGTGTTACCAACCTGCATATCCTGCGAAAGCAGCTTGAACAGATTCTGATCGTCCATGATTTCCTTGGCATCGCGCATGCCGCCGATGAGCGCGCCGGCACCCCAGCCGAGGAGAATACCAAGCGGACCACCCATGATTCCAATAAGCGAGCCGATGATGCCACCGGTCATGCTGCCACCGTAATTCTTGATGGCGGCATCCTTCACCACAAAGTTTCCCTCGAGATTGCGATGCATCACGGTCAGACCGTTGATCTTCAGCTTGCGTTCAACCGAAGCGCGCTTTACCTCAGAGAATGCCTGATAGGTTTTGCTTTCGTCATCAAACGTGGCAACGATAATGGTCGACATGAGAATCTCCATACAAACGGGGAAATGGCGAACGACTAATGACCGGATAATCATCTATTCTTGCACATTTCACCGATGTTTTGGCGAATATGGTAGGTTATGTAGGAGGTAATTGTTCCTCCCATCTTCCTTTAACTTCCAGAGAATTGCCATGACAACCTCAACACCAACTCCAATCATTGAAGAACCATCCGATTCCAACACATCTTGCCATCACAGCGATTCCTACTCGGCCGATAAGAGCAAGCTGCTGAATCGCCTCGCCAGGGTCGAAGGGCAGATCCGAGGGGTCGCGCGGATGGTGGAGGATGATCGGTATTGCATCGATATCCTCACCCAGATTTCGGCGATCAACTCATCGATGCAGAGCATCGGTCTGCTGCTGCTGGAAGATCACATTCGCGGATGTGTTGTTGGCGCCAGCGAAGACGAGCGCGAGGATCGCCTGACGGAACTTAATCAGGCAATCGCCCGCTTCACGCGCAGCGTGTAGGCACTGTATGCCGATTTCGGCATAAACCTGTCATCGGCGTGTGCTAACTCACAGAAAACGAAGAAACCGCCCGGGTGGTCGTTGCATCACCCGGGCGGTTTTGAATTTCAGCATCAGGTGGGAACCTGGAGCCCAGAAGTTTCCACTAGGGGGTGAAACTTCTGATTGAGATGTGTTTTCGCCAGAGGGCGAGAACTACATCGGCCATCCGAAAGGATGGGAATTGCGGTCGTACTGGGCCATATCGCGGCGTGCTTCATCGGCGGTCGGGTAGCCGGCACCGGTGCGAAGAACGTTACCGTAGTATCGCTGGAAGCGGGCACTGCGGCGGCTGTTACGGGATCCAAAAAGCTTGCGGAAGAAGTTCATGTAGGTGCTCCTTAGTCTGTCAACTACGTTGGTGACGGACAGGAAACGTCGTCGTTCTCACCTGTCTGATACCAGTATAGTGGTGCACGAACATCATGTCAATACCTTCATCGCGATATTGTGATGAATGTTTTGTTAAGCGGGTACAAATCACCTACAAACCCCATTCCATTGCCCGGTGAAGCATATGCCTGCACAAATGCCTGCTCCTACGCGATACTAGAGGTCAGCCGAATGGCATTTCGGCACTGGATCGATATCAGGAACGCGTATGAGCACAACTCCCCCAAACCGAAAGCGCGCGCTAATGCTCAGCAATGTGCTGTTTGCATTGATGATTGCTGCGGCCGCCGTGGTGGTGTACCTCTACTTCTTCGATAACACCTTCTTTAAGGAAGGCCCGGATGCGCCTGCCTGCAATACCAGTTCCAGCGAGCTCGCCTGTGTGGTGGCAGCGCTCAAGACGCAGGACTTCGACAACGTCGATTACGGCCGATACACGGCCACAGCGGATCAGCTTTCGCAACCCGGCCAGGTTGTGGAAATCGACGATATGATCGGGTTTGTCTTCGTCTACCCGGCCGGCACCGCCGAAGAGGGTGTGGCAGCTCGTGAAGCCGAGGGCGCTGAGATCAATCCGGAAACCATCCAGATCACATCCAGAACCGCCGAGAATCCGCTAAATGAAGGGAAGGATGTGTATGTGGTGCAACACAGCAACATCATTTTCATTCTGGTGGGCGGTACCGATGAAGATAACGCCATGGTGCAAGACGCCATAGAATCCCTCCCGTAACAGGAAGTTTTAATGTCCACAGATCAACCAACTCCGGAAACCGACCAGCCTCTACAGGAACCATCGCTCGCGGATACCGATGAATCTCAGGAAGAACGCGGCCGAATTGGTTACGGCAAGAACGAGCGCACATCGAGCTGGATGCTTGGTGCGGTGCTGATTTTGCTGGTTCTGGCTATCGGTGCCTATCAGTGGTTTGGCTCCAGTAACGACGATGACTCCAACAACGGCGGCCAGGAAATCGATTCGCCGATCGTTGGTGCCGAAGCTCCGGATTTCACCTTGCAGACCTTCTCTGGCGAGGAGATCACCCTCAGCGAGCAGCGCGGCAAGGTGGTGATTGTGAACTTCTGGGGCAGCTGGTGCGAGCCGTGCATCCGCGAAATGCCCGCCTTCCAGGCGTATTGGGAGAGCGCTCCGGATGACGTGATGATGATTGGTGTGGGTGCCAAGCAGGATCCAATCGATCGCTCGCGCGAGTTCGCCGAACGGTTCGATATCACCTACCCCATCGGTCGTGACGAAGGTGGCGAACGCGTGACCGCCGGTCTCATCGCCGAAAATTTCAATATCATGGCCTATCCAATGACCTATGTGATTAGTCCGGATGGCGTCATCAGCTCTTTGGTGCTTGGCGAAATGGATGAGGACGCGCTGGATAGCTATGTTCAGAAGGCGCGTGATGATGCCGAAGCACGCGGCAACCTGCCAGTGGCTATCAATCTCCGCCGATACAGTTAGCAAGCGACAAATTAGCAATGTGAAATCCGGAAGGCGTGTATGCCTTCCGGATTTTTTGGTTCAGTAGCCAGACAAAAATTCAAAGGCTGCACAATCGCCGTTGATCGTGCAGCCTTTGCCCCCAAAAATGGCGGAAACGCCCTCCGTAGAATGCGAATCCACTCACGTACCATAACTATTGCAAATTTTGGGCCACGGAGTGGATTCTTCCGGAACGAGCGTGATGTTAGTGGGAGTGATGGCCGGCAAGATCTTCCCGAATCGTCTCCAGTTCAGTGATCTCGGCGGCCTGCGCCTCGATGACGTTGTTACAGAGGTCGACAAGTTCCTGATGCTCGGCGAGTTCCAGACCCACTTCACTTTGCCTCACGGCCATTTCGTGGTGCGGGATCACGAGATCGATGAAGGCAAGATCCTTGTCCTCCGCCTTCTCATACTCCCCTACCAACCACTCGCTATCCATGAGGTTCATGTGACTTTCATCATGGCTGCAGGCTGGATCCATCGCCATGGTCACCATCATCAGTTCCATCATGTGTTCTTCGGAATCGTCTTCGGGCTCATCCGGATACCAATCACTTCGGAACTGTTGAAGCTGCTCCATCTCTCCGGGTTGGGTATCCAGTACGGCCTGAGCAAGCGCTTGCAGGCGCTCGTCTTCAAGGGAATCGAGCGCGGTTTCCGCCAGGGCAACCACACTCGCGTGATGCGGAATCATTGAATCGATATACGCGAGATCGAATGGGATATCGCTTTCGTACGGCACAACGGCTGGTGTGGCCATATCCGTACCGCAGACTTCCTGATCCCCGTCACTACCATGGTCACCATGCGAATCGTGCGATTTCTCCTCAGCCGAAACCGTGAGAATGCCAATACCGGTAAGACCAAGTGCAGCTGAAAATGTGCGACGTGTGAGTGTGTGCATGTGAATTACCTTTCTGAATGATGCCAGTACCGAGTTGAGAAATCTGGCATGGATCAATTCAGAAACACCTGCCACAGCACCCTCATCGTTGAGGAATCGATCGCGTGACTATCCTCAGGAGGACCAAGGACTACTGCATCTGGTGCCGATAAGGAGCTGTGAAATAGAGGAAGATCGCATGGCACCGAAGGCCCAGGAGTTGGATTCGAGGACTGCATTCGCCCAAACGGATCTGCGCACTGGTTCGAGAGCTGAGTCTGATCGGCATCGTGTTGAGCACTGGTGTGTATTCCATGGGCCGCGTGGGTCTCCCCACCATCGTGAGGATTCATGGCCATGATGCTATCGTGACCAATGAGCAACAGCAGCAACATCAATGCAATTTTCGCGACCATGCTGGAACGGCGCATCAGCGATTCATGCTCCCGACGAATACCCAATAGGGGTATAGCTATCGACATGATACATGATCGCCGAACGCGTTCAGTGTTCTATCCGGCATCCTGTGCGTTCTGAGCCATGAAGGTGATCAGCTCGACCACGTCGTCGGAATCCGCATCCCAATGGGTATGAAGATAAATCTCGTGCTTTCGCAGCACGGCCTTGTTGAGCTTACTCACCGCACGTCCGATTACCGATTGGTTACCGACGTACTCCTGCCAGACCCGCTCGGAGAC
>JAFAEA010000252.1 GCA_023424355.1 Chloroflexota bacterium
TGCTGCTGCATTGACGCGCTCCTGTGATTCTCCGTAGACTGCTATCACGATCAATTATGGCATCAGCCGTATGTGAAGGATATTAACGATGGATGTCAATCTGCCAATGGATTCCCTTGCGATTCGAGAGCTACTCCCCCACCGCTACCCGTTCCTGCTGGTCGACCGCATCATCGAACTCGAACCCGGCGTGAAATCAGTTGGCATCAAGAATGTCACTGCCAACGAGCCGTTCTTCCAGGGGCATTTCCCCGAATACCCGGTGATGCCGGGCGTGCTCATCGTAGAAGCACTCGCCCAAACCGGTGGTGTGGCACTGAAGATGCTGGATGAACACAAGGATAAACTCGCCCTATTCGCTGGTATCGACAAGGTTCGATTCAAGCGACAGGTGAAGCCGGGCGATCAGCTGGTGATGACGGTGGAGCTCGGTCAGTTTCGCCGCGGAGTCGGTACCTGTACCGCCACGGCGACTGTCGATGGTGAACTCGCCTGCAAGGGTGAGCTGATGTTCGCGCTTGTTCCCGATCCCATGGCGAAATAGCGAGTGCCTGATACAAGACAAATCATCGGTATCGATGCCAGCCGGTCGGTGGGAAGAATCCGCACCGGCACGGAGAATTACTCTGCCCAATTGATCAAGGGTCTGCTGCAACAAAATGTCGATTTCGATTGGCGGCTGTACTTCAATGGTGGTTCGGGCGAGCTGGGCATTGAACCTGCTCCCAATGTGGAGATCCGAGATATCGCGGCGCCACGACTTTGGACGCATGTGCGGCTTGCTCGCGAGCTCATGCAGCATCGTGTCGCCGGCCTGTTCGTGCCGGCGCACGTGGTGCCCATCTATCACCCGCCAACGGTGGTGACGATTCATGATCTGGGCTATCTCCACTGGCCAGAGGCCCATCCCAAAAATCAACGCCGAATGCTCGATCTCACTACACGTTGGAGCGCGAAGGTGGCGGAGCACATCATTGTGCCGAGCAAGCAAACGGCCGATGATCTGGAACAGTTCTACGGCGTCAATCCCGCGAAGATGACCGTGATCCACCACGGCATTGATCCTTTGATGGGAGCTGAGCCAACCGAAGTCGATGTGACACTTCGAGACCGCCTCGGGCTCCAACGTCCGTTCGTGTTGGCGGTCGGTACCATTCAGCCGCGCAAGAACCTGCCCGTGCTCGCGCGAGCAATGAAGAGGGTCATCCAGCACCACGACATCGATTTGGTGATCGCAGGTCGCAAAGGCTGGATGGCAGAAGACGTGCTTTCGGAAGTCACTGAGGCTGGCCTCGGGGATCACCTGCGGGTTATCGACTACGTACCGGCAGAAGATCTCCCCGCTCTCTATCGGGCAGCTGAGGTGTTTGTGCAACCATCGAAATTCGAGGGCTTCGGCATGCCTGTTCTGGAAGCCATGGCCAGCGGTACTCCCGTGATTGCGGCAGAAGGAAGCTCGCTCGACGAGATCGGTGGCGATGCCGCCCTTCGGTTCCGTCACGATTCCGACGAACAACTGGCACAACAACTCGAAACCCTTTTGGCAAACTCAAATGAAACATCCCGGTTGATTCGGGCCGGGTTGGTGCACGCTTCCGGGTTTACCTGGGAACAGACTGCACGAAAAACACGTATAGTTTTGGAAGATAACCTCTAGAAATGATCTCGGCGTGCTCGCCGAAGCTGCAAAGGAGCAAGGCGTGAACTCTCGTGGCAAAACCGTTGGTCTCATCCTGACGGTGGCAGGGGTGGTTTTGGCAATTGCGCTGGGGCTGTGGCTGTACTTCGGTTTTCGTGAAGAAAAACTGGAAGCATCCGGCGCGGCATTTGGTGGCGCGTTGTTTGCGGGTGTCCTGATATTGCCATTGCTTGGCGCAGGTCTCTTCCTGTTCAAGAAAGGCAGCGATGAAGAGCGCGATCTCGCACGAGTTCGCGAACAGCGCAAACTGTTGGATATGGTAAAAACTCGCGGCCAGGTTGCAATCGCCGATTTGGTATTGGAGTTGAATGCCACAACCGAGAAAGTGCGAAACGATATCTACGATCTCGTGGGCCGTGGACTCTTCTCTGGCTACGTCAATTGGGATAAGGGCATGCTCTACTCCGTCGATGCATCAGCCCTCAAAGGGCAATCGAATTGTCCCAACTGCGGTGGTCAGCTTGAACTTGGCGGTAAGGGGGTAATCAAGTGCCCCTATTGTGGATCAGAGATTTTCCTCTAACGTTCGAAACCGAAGGAAAGGATCGCAAAAACAATGTCCAGAGCCGAAGAGTTCATCCAAAGTGGCTTGAACAAGATTCCGGGATACAAGGGCTACAAGGATAAGGAATCGCGACGCGACGAGGACAAAAAGGTCCGAGAATCCGTCGCCAATGCGCTCACCGCGCAGATAGATGTCCTTACTCGCTACAATGGAGATCTATCCGCAGCACGTGATTTTGAGGGCCTCGCTGCCATCGAGCCGGCGATTGGTGAAATCCGCCTTCTGGCGGATCGCATTCGTCACGCTTCGTATGGATACGGCGGGATCTTCTCCGACAACGATATCGATGCGGCCGCAATCGAGCAGCTCCGGCTCTTCGATTCCGCCTTGCTCCGTGAGGTGGAGTCCCTCGGCAATGTCGTTTCCAAGCTGACTGCATCCACACCGCCGAGTTCCGAGGCACGCAGTGCACTCGTCACAGAAATCACCCGCCTTACCTCTCTCTTCGACGGCCGTGGCGCCGTGGTTGAAAACGGGAGGCCAAATCGCGATGAAGAGACGCTTCAACTCCTGGCGATTCCGGAGAAGGTGGAACCTTCCCCACTTCTGCAGGTTTCCAAAGGAGATGCGTTGAGCGTGCTGGGCGATAACTACATCGCCAACGGCACGATCACGCTGGATTCCGACGACGGCAAGATCGTGCTGTCACGGGTCAGTTCGGAGACAGAGGGAGCAACCTGGCTCCTCGGTTCATCGATTTCTGGCATCAGATCTGCACGGGTTACTGAAGCCAGCGGCGATGGCGGAGGATTCCAGACCATGGCATCCGCAACCGCAACCATTGATACCGAACAGGGCAAGGAAAGCGATATCGCCGCCAGATATGCGTACCGCGATCTGGGGGATAACCGGGTGGAGCTCACCCTGGCCCTTGGCGATAGCATTAGACAGTACCGTGGATCGGCGATTGTCGATGGCGATATCGAAGTGTATGGCGTCGCCTAAGACGTCTTGAAGGAGAAAAAGCAATGGGTATTTTGGACCGCATGTCTCGCCTTATTCGCGCCAACATCAACGATGTTTTGGACCGCGCTGAAGATCCAGAGAAAATGATCGACCAGATCCTGCGGGATATGGATTCGAACATGCGAACCGCCCGCACCCAGGTTGCGGCCATGATCGCGCAGGAGAAGGAACTCGAAGCTGATTTGGATGAAACTAAGCAGCTTGCCGCTGAATGGTCTGCCAAGTCCAAGCGCGCCGTGGATGCCGGCAAGGACGACCTCGCCCGCGAAGCACTCCGCCGCAAGCGCGATATGGATGAGAATGCTGCCGTGTACCAGCAGCAGCACGATATCCAGCTGCAGACCGTGACCAAGCTCAAGAGTCAGCTCCGCCAGCTGGAGAGCAAGTACCAGCAGACACTCAGCCAGCGCGATTCGCTGATTGCGCGTCAGAAGCGTGCACAGGCCACCAAGCAGGTCACTCAGATGGCCAGCACCGTGTCCCTCACACCGCTTGATGCCAGTGCCGAACTCGATCGCATGGAGCGCAAGATCCGCGCGACCGAATCCGAAGCACTTGCCATGGGCGAGATGCAGGAGAACAGTTACGACGATCAGTTCCGCGAACTCGATTACGATGTGGATATCGAGAAGGAACTCGAAATGCTCAAGGGTGGATCCAGTGGCATGCTGGAATCCGGCGAAGATGCGACCGCGGAAGTGGCCGATGCACCGGATGCTATCCACGAAGGCGAAATCGTCGACGACAAGCAGTAATTCAGTTTTTAGCAGCGGCGGAACTCGCCGGCACGGAGGGCATCAATGGCCATTCTTGATCTGATCCAATACACCGATGAAGGATCGAATGAAATCGTGCGCAGGGTGCCCGAGAACGGTGCCGGCGAATTCCGACTCGGTTCCCAACTTGTGGTTCGCGAGAGCCAGCAAGCGGTGTTCATGCGCGATGGCAAGGCGCTGGACGTATTCGGCCCTGGCCGTCACACGCTCAGCACCAATAACATTCCGCTGCTTGGCGGACTCATCGGTGCAGCATTTGGTGGAGATTCGCCGTTCACGGCCGAAGTCTATTTCATCAACATGCGCGAATTCACCGATATGAAGTGGGGATCCACGCAGCCGGTCACCTTCCGCGATACCGATCTCGGGATGGTGCGATTGCGCGCATTTGGTACCTACTCCATGCGCGTGAAGGATCCGCAGCAGCTCGTGAATCAGGTAGTTGGTGCCCGTGGTAGTTACACCACCGCCTCTATTGAGGACTTCCTGCGCAGCGTCATCATCCAGGAATTCACCGATATCCTCGCCGATGTGCAAACATCGCTCCTGGATCTCGCGAAGATGACCAACGAGATGAGTAACGCCACACGCGCTGCTCTCGCCGATGATTTCGCGAAGTACGGGTTCGAGCTCACCAGCTTCCAGATTCAGGCGATCACGCCTCCGGAAGAGGTTCAGGCCATGATCGATCAGCGCTCCGGAATGGGCGCCATCGGCAATATGGACGAGTACCTGAAGTTCAAGACTGCACAAGGCATTCAGGATGCCGCCAACAACCCGGGCGGTGCTGGCGAAGGTGCCAGCATGGGCATGGGCATGGGTGCCGGCATCGGCATGGCTGGCGCGATGTCTGGAGCCTTCCGCGATGCATTTGGCAATGGAAACAACCAGAATCAAGGCCAACAACAAAACAATCAGCAGCAGAACAATCAGCAGCAAGGCAACCAGCAGGGCCAGCAGAACCAAAATGCGGCTCCGACTGGCGAACCGGGCACAACCAAGTTCTGCACTGAGTGCGGTGCCCAAATTCCGGCGAGCGCCAAGTTCTGTCCGCAGTGCGGAACCCAGCAGGGCTAGTCGGATAACAAAAGTCAAACTACGGCAGGGGCGTCTCGCTTCGAGACGCCCCTGTTACGTTAAGAAAGTACGGCCACTGGCATCACTTCGCCGAGGCTCGGCAGAGCCAATTTCGTTGATAAATCAATGAAATTGCGGTACTATTAGGTGTTAGGCTCACGATTTTTTGTAGCTTTGTGGGAGCCCCGCCTATGGATACTATTGGAACTGTTCGTATTGCCAGCATCGAAGAAGAGATGCGGCAATCATATCTTGATTACGCTATGAGCGTCATCATCCAGCGCGCCCTTCCGGATGCGCGGGATGGCCTCAAACCGGTCCACCGTCGTGTGCTTTACGCCATGAACGAGATGGGCCTGCGCGCTAACACTCGCTATCGCAAGAGCGCCGGTATCGTTGGTGAGGTGATCAAGAGCTATCACCCTCACGGTGACCAGGCCGCTTACGACACTCTCGTGCGTATGGCGCAGGATTTCTCCCTCCGCTACCCGCTGGTAGATGGACAGGGAAACTTCGGATCTGTTGATGGCGACCGTGCAGCCGCCATGCGATACACCGAAGCAAAGCTCACGGCACTCGCCGATGAGATGATGGTGGATATCGATAAGAACACCGTCAACATGATCCCGAACTACGATAACTCGATGGTTCAGCCAGAAGTGCTGCCGGCCCGTGTGCCGCAGCTGCTCATCAACGGTAGTTCCGGTATCGCCGTCGGTATGGCCACCAACATCCCTCCGCACAATCTCGGTGAGATTTGTGATGCGGTTCAGTTGGTCATCGACAATCCGGACGCCACGCTCGAGGAGCTTCTGCAGGTTGTTCCTGGTCCAGACTTCCCGACCGGCGGAACAATTCTCGGTCGAGAAGGAATTCATGCCGCCTACTCCACCGGCCGTGGTCGCGTGGTAATGCGCGCCAAGGCATTCACAGAGGAGCAGGATCGAGGCGGTCGATTCCAGATCGTCGTCACTGAGCTTCCGTACCAGGTGAACAAGGCGAACTTGCTCGAGCGAATCGCCGATCTGGTGCGCGAAGGCAAGCTCACCGGTATCAGCGGACTCCGCGATGAGAGTGACCGCAGCGGTATGCGTATGGTGATCGAGCTGAAGCGCGATGCCCAGCCGATTAAGGTGCTGAACAATCTGTTCAAGCACACCCAGCTGCAGCAGAGCTTCGGTGTCAACATGCTTGCGCTGGTGGAAAAGGGCACGCAACCACGTGTTCTCACCCTCAAGCGCGCCCTTACTGAGTTCATCACCCACCGACAGGAAGTGATCACGCGTCGCACCGAGTTCGAGCTTGATCGAGCCCAGAAGCGCGCCCACATCCTCGAAGGTCTCAAGATCGCTCTCGATAACATCGATGAAGTGATCGCCACTATTCGCCGCTCGCGCGATACCGAAACTGCGCGCAAGAACCTCATGAAGGGCTTCAAGCTCAGTGAGCTTCAGGCACAGGCCATTCTCGATATGCGCCTCGCCCGTCTTGCTGCTCTCGAGCGCCAGAAGATCGAAGCCGAGTACAAAGAGGTCATGGCACTCATCGAATACCTCGAGGGCCTCCTGGCCAATCCTGAGCGCATTCTCGGACTGATCAAGGACGACATGACCGAGATCAAGGAGAAGTACGGCGATGCTCGCCGCACCCGCATCCAGGATGTCTCCGGATCGCTGAGCGAGGATGACCTCGTTCCCGAAGTCGATGTGCTGGTGACCATCACCGAGCGCGGATACATCAAGCGCGTACCAAGCGATACCTACCGACAGCAGGGTCGCGGCGGTCGCGGTGTCATCGGCGCTACCACGCGCGAAGAAGACAAGATGATGGATATCATCAGCGCCAACACCATGGATTCGCTGCTGGTGTTCACCAATCGCGGTCGTGTGTACCAGTTGAAGGTGCATGAGCTGCCAGATTCCAGCCGCCAGGCGAAGGGTCTGCCGATCCAAAACGTTGTCAACATGCAGCCAGATGAAACCGTGACCACGATGCTTGCGATTCGCAACTTCGATCCGGAGAAGTATCTGTTCTTCGTCACCCGTCAGGGAACCGTGAAGCGCGTGAGTCTCGAGCAGTTCAAGAGCGTTCGCTCCAACGGCCTCATTGCTATCGGTTTGGACGAAAGCGATGAGCTCGCCTGGGTCCGCAAGACCGATGGCGACGGCGATGTCATCCTCGTCACACACGGCGGCATGGCGATTCGATTCGCTGAAACCGACGTACGGCCGATGGGTCGACCGGCAGCAGGCGTTATCGGCATCCGCATGGATAAGGACGACTACGTGATCGGCTTCGATCCGGTGAAGGAAGATCACGAGCTGCTCGTGGTTTCCGAACACGGATTGGGCAAGCGCACGCCAATCGAGGAATATCGCGTGCAGGGGCGCGGTGGCAAGGGTATCCAGGCCATGCGCATTACTGCCCGTACCGGCAAGATTGCCGGTGCCGCTATGGTGACCGAAGAGTACACCGTGGTGATGATGAACTCCGCAGGTGTTGTCATCAAGATACAGGCTGCCGATGTGCGCCGTATCGGACGCACCACTCAGGGTGTGAAGTTGCAACGGCTGGACGACGATCAGATGATCCGGTCCGTCACCGCCGAAGCACCGAAGGATCCGGCAGCGGAAGCCAAGCTGGCAGTTCTGCCCGATCAGGCGGACGAATAATCTCGCAACCAGATAACGCAAAGAAGAAGCCGCTGGAGATAATCTCCAGCGGCTTCTTCGCTCTCCTCAGCAATGTTGGGGTTGGATTAGCGTGAGTATGCGGATCCTGGCTGATCGACCGAGCGGACAATATCACGCACCTGTCGTACCCAGCCTGCCAGTGATGGCATGGCGATAGTGAAGCCGACCGTTCCGGCGAGCACCACGAAGAACAGAAGCTTGGCGGCTGTACCGGCACCAAGCGGGAAGATCGGCACTCCATCGGCAAGCGGAAGCAACAGGAACTCCAGAGCCAACGCAATGGGTGCTACCAGCATGGGATACGATCCCGGAAGAACACTTGCAACCACAGTGAGCACACTTGCGGCCAGGAACACACCTGCAGCAACAATAAGGGCCGTTCGTAGACTCACGATTTCCGTGGCACCGGCAAAAAATGGAACCAGCAACGCTGCCGGCAGGAAAAGCACACCAGCGTATTCCGGATCGTCCTGACTCATGATGGCAGCAGCCAGCGCTATGGCGCCCAGCAGGATCACGATGGTGATGGTGGCAACCATGGGCATGCGCAATGTGCCATTGCCCCATTCAACATAGGGAACACGCACGTAACTCTGACGAACAATCAGCAACGGATAGTACACACCAACAATCATCAGATTGATCAGCGCAACTCGACGCCACAGGGGATGTACCTGCTTATCCGCCATGAGAAAGAGCGCAACGGATGGAACGAGAACGATAGGTGCCCACAGTCCTTCAAGCGATGGCGCGCGATCGATGACGAACTGGCCCAGCAAAAATGAGAGGGCCATCACCAGGGTTGGCCACATCTGCTCGAGAATCTGCCGGAACGATGGGAGAACAATTCGGCTCCAGCCCCAGTTGCCACTACCACTTCGTGATCGGGCTGGCGC
This sequence comes from Chloroflexota bacterium, assembly GCA_023424355.1. GTDB lineage: Bacteria > Chloroflexota > Chloroflexia > Thermomicrobiales > UBA6265 > UBA6265. The sequence goes on from JAFAEA010000252.1 coordinate 8,673, forward strand.
ACGGTGTCGCGATCTGGAGCGAGTTCCGGTAACCATATCTGCAGGCACAGATGCTGCGCGCAGCGCTGTCGAGGTCACTTCGTCCCCACGTTGGCGATTGCTGCGCGATGGCAGGGTCGGTTCTTCGTACACAACATCCGTGGAAGCCGCTTGCATGCGCACTCGGCGCTCGCGATACGGAGTCCGACGGCGTTGAGCGGGTTCCTGTACACGGTCCTGCTCAACTTCAGATTGCATTTTCACGCCAGGAAGTTCGGTGAAACGATCATCAATGACGAGATCCGGCGCGTAGCGTTCGGAATCGAAATCGCCGTCGAAGTTGCTCTCGTCCCAATAGTCGTACCGGGGAAATTCCGGGACCGGTGGATACAGATCCGAATCTCTTCCGTACGGATCACCGGGAAGATCGGGCATGATTGGGCTGTGCGAAAAATCTCGATCTGAACGATGCGACACGAACTTGGGCTCCTGACGGTTGCGGGACTGCAAATCACGACTGTCGGGGTCGTAATGGGCAGTCCGCCGGAACTGCGTGCGATACTAGCGGAACACCAGCAATGTGCGTAGTGGATCCGCTCTTTCTTTGGCACAGTGTAGTGCGATGGGTTGCTGCAGTTCCAGCGTGGTTATGGGGAAATTGGCCAAAACTGGCCCCAGAACGTACGTTTTGTCCGTGCAAAGCTGTCATGTAAACTGCGTACGAACATGTGAACGTACGAGCAATTTTTTGGAGGTCGTATCTTGATTGGAAATGCGGTGAGCGATCTCGGCAATTCTGCCCTGGATTTTCTGGCGCGGCTCGGGCAAATCGCCCTTGTAGCGGTGATCTACTTCGCTATCGCCTACATCATTATCCGGGTGGTGGTGGGCCGGTTGCGCAATAGCGCTGTTTTGGCCCGATACGGCAAGAACGGATCGTTAATCGCTTTCCGTCTTATCTCGATCTTTGTGTACATCGTTGCGACTGTTGGTGTGCTCTCCTATGCCGGTGTGAATACCAGCGGCATTCTGACTCTGATTTCGGCATTTACGGTGGCGATCGGCCTCGCATTGCAGGATGTCATGCGGAATCTCATCTCGGGCTTGTTCATGCTCGCAGAGAAACCGTTCTCAGTCGGGGATCGTGTTCGAGTTCGAGATCGAATAGGCACCGTTCAGGGCATCGACATCCGAACCACGATGATGCGCACCGATGAAGGCGAACTCCTCATGGTTCCAAATCAGCTGATGTTCACCGAGATCCTGCAGAACAACAGTCTCTACAATATGCGGCTCGTCAAATATCGCATTACCACCCCACTTCCACTCGCAGAGATCGTGAACACGCTGGAGCGCACCGTGGCGGAAATCGAGAGTGTGCGCCCGCCAGTCGATCCACCGATTCTTGTCCAGCACACCGAAGATGGCACGGAGTGGGAAGTTCACTTCTCGGTGAGCGCGCGGCAAATGGCGCGCGATCACGAAATCGGAGAGGCACTGCTGGCGGGATTCCCGGAAGCGGCGATCACCAGGGTGGAAGCCTAATGAAGCGACTGGGTATTCTGGGCGGCACCTTTGATCCAATCCATATCGGGCATCTGGTGATGGCAAGCTATGCCATCGATGCGCTCGATCTCGATCGGGTCTGGTTCATGCCGGCCCAAACTCCGCCCCACAAACAACGCGAGATTACGGACGTCGCTCACCGTGCCGAAATGGTGCGACTGGCTGTGAATCTGGATAGTCGGTTCACGTTCAGCGATCTCGATCTCCGAGGAGATCGACCGTCGTACACCTCGGAACTGTTGACGATACTTGGTGAATCGCTCCCTGGTACCGAGCTCTTCTTCCTCATCGGCGCCGATTCTCTTGCCACCTTCAGCACATGGCACGAACCGGAGGTCATTCTGGAGAAAGCAGTTCTCGGAGTTGCGGAGCGGCCAGGTTCCACGATTGATAACTCGGTGCGATCAAGTGTTCCGGGTTTGGCAACACGAATCCGCGAATTCGACTCACCTCTGATCGAGCTCTCCTCGACAGAAATCCGCGAGCGACGAGCTCTCCACAAGTCCATCACCTACCTCGTGCCAGAGGTGGTGGAAAACTACATTGTCGAAAACGGTCTCTATCGATTGCAAAAGTAAATCCTGCCCTACCCCTCCCCAGATTTCCGAAACTATGGGATAGTTACCGCCATATTCCATAGCAAGCGGCGTGTGCAGGGGCACGCGTCGAATAACGTTCGGTTCATTTCTCACAGGGGAGGGATTGAATGAACTATATGTTCTTGTACCTGATTCCGGTGGTGGTGTTCGGCCTTATCGGAATTGGTTTTGCGTGGTACGTCGCAAAAGAGGTACTCGCCTCAGATCAGGGCACACCGGAGATGCAAGACATCTCCAATCGCATCTATGAGGGCGCTGTCGCCTATCTCACTCGTCAGTACCAAACCATCTTTTCACTGGCACTCGTTGTAGCCGTGGTGATCGGTGGACTCGTTTATATCTTCGAACACGATCACAAGATGGCACGGGGTGTCATCACCGCGCTTGCGTTTCTCGCTGGCGCCCTGCTCTCTGGTGTCTCTGGCATCATCTCAATGTGGGTCGCCGTCAAGAGCAACGTCCGTGTGGCTGCTGGTGCCGTGAAAGGCACCGGTCCTGCCATGACGGTCGCGCTCCGGGCCGGAGCAGTGTCCGGATTCCTCGTGATCGCACTTGGCCTCCTCGGCCTGCTCGGTGTGTATGGAATCGTCTATCAGTTTGCCGAGTCCAGCCAGGGTTGGCCAGCAGTAGCAGAAACGCCGTTCTGGATCGTGGGCTTCGGCTTCGGCGCCAGTTTCGTGGCGCTGTTCGCCCAGCTCGGTGGCGGTATCTATACCAAGGCTGCCGATGTCGGTGCAGATTTGGTCGGCAAGGTCGAAGCAGGTATCCCGGAAGACGATCCGCGTAACCCCGCTGTTATCGCCGATCTCGTTGGCGATAATGTCGGCGATTGCGCTGGCCGTGGTGCGGATATCTTCGAGAGCTCTGCCGCAGAAATGACCGGTGCCATGATCCTCGGTGTGGCACTGTTCCACGCTGCGGGTGGCAATGGCGATGAGAAGAATGTCATCTGGATCTTCTTCCCACTCGTGCTGGCAGCCTTCGGCTTGCTCGCCTCCATTATTGGTGTGTTCTCGGTGAAACCACCGCAGATGACAACCACTCCAATGGCGGAGCTCAACAAGGGCTTCTACATCACAGCAGGCATCGCCGCCGTGATGCTGGTTTGCCTCACCATGCTGCTACCGTATGGCAAATGGCAGTTTGCACTTTGCGGATTGATCGGTCTGGCGACCTCGATCGCCTTCCTGTTTATTACGCAGTACTACACGGAAAGCACCTTCAAGCCCGTGAAGGGTATCGCCGAGGCCAGCAAAACCGGCCCGGCAACCAACATCATCAGTGGTATTTCAGTTGGCTTTGAAACCACCGGTATCCCGGCGATCGTGATTGGTATCGCCCTGTTCACCAGCTACTCGCTCGGCAAGAGCGTGGACGGCTTTGATCAGACAATCGCCCATATCGATATCTCGGCAGGTATTTTCGGCACCGCCGTTGCCACCATGGGTATGTTGATGACCGCCGCCTACATTCTGGCGATGGACACCTTCGGCCCCATCACAGATAACGCTGGCGGTATCGTGGAAATGAGCGATGCGCCGGAAGAAATCCGCGATGTCACCGATGCGCTGGATGCAGTCGGAAACACAACCAAGGCCCTCACCAAGGGCTACGCGGTCGGTTCTGCGGCGCTGGCGGCATTCCTGCTCTTCTCTGCCTTTATCGACGAAGTCGCCCGATTTGGACGCGCCTCCGGCAAGGAAATCGACGCAGCGACGGCTCGCGTTGTGAACCTGGCCGAGCCTCGTGTGTTCATCGGTGCCCTCATCGGTGCGGCGCTGGTGTATGTATTCTCCAGCTTCGCGATGAGCGCAGTTGGTCGCGCAGCGACCGCGATGATTGAAGAGGTTCGTCGACAGTTCCGGGCCGATCCGGGGATCATGGAAGGCACGAGCAAGCCAGATTACCGCGCCTGTGTGGATATCTCGGTACGGTCCGCTCTGCGAGAAATGATCCTGCCGGGTGGACTGGCCGTGGTTGTTCCAGTCATCGTCGGTGTACTTCTCGGTTGGGAAGCCGCCGCAGGTATGCTGATGGTAGGAACCATCGTTGGTGTACTGATGGCACTGGTGATGAACAATGGTGGTGGCGCCTGGGATAACGCCAAGAAGGCGATTGAGGCAGGCGAAATCACAGATGCCGATGGCAATGTGCTCGGCAAGGGAACAGATGCCCACGCCGCCGCAGTGGTCGGCGATACCGTCGGCGATCCATGGAAGGACACAGCCGGACCAAGCCTGCACGTTCTGGTGAAGCTTCTGGCCACCATCACGCTTGTGTTGGCGCCGCTGTTCATCTAACCCTGCCAAACGGACAAAAAAATACTACAGTTACCGGGGGCCAACTGGCCCCCGGTCTGGTTTTCACGCATGCAAGGTGACAGAGCAACATGACAGATGCGCCCAAATCAATCGGAATCATTGGCGGTGGATACGCCGGTCTCACAGCCGCGCTACGACTCGCCCAGGCAGGACACGATGTCACTGTGTGGGAACGCGGGCAGCTTGGCGGCCAGGCGGC
>JAFAEA010000298.1 GCA_023424355.1 Chloroflexota bacterium
TGCCAGATAACATCGATGGCGATGAACTCTTCCGAGTGGCTGCCGAACATGGCACCGTGGTGTTCCCGGGCAAATGGTTCGATCCGGCTGGAGAAGTAGGGCATACGGTGCGCCTCAGCTTCAGCACAGTGGCCGAAGACCGAATCGAGCTCGGCATCTCCCGCCTGGCCGATGCGGTGAGATCGCTTCTTTAGCCCACGAATTGCCAGTGCCCCGAAGGATTTTGCGATCCTCGGGGCATTTGTCTTGCGCTGGCTCGTAGCGAGGGTGTCGTCATTGGCCGGTCCATTCGCGGTATCCTGTACTGTACGCGTGTGGGCTGCACTCTTACATGCACTGGCGAACGTATGCCCCCGCGGTAGCATCTGATTTGTAGCAGGACTGTTGAATGTTTGATACCAGCCGTATCCCAACCGGACCATTTGATACCTGGTTGTGGTGGCTTTTGATTCTGGTGATCGTGGCGATGTTGTTTTCGCTGCAGGCACTGGAAACCGCTGTCGAGGGCGCATGGCCCCATCAGCGTCGAGATAACGAATACATACCCGGTGCCAAAGGCGTAAAAGGCGCGTGGGCACTCGCCGCGATTCTCCTGATTCCCGGCAGTGTGGCACTTATCGGCATCATAAGTGTGCTGATTTGGCAGAAGACCGATTATCCGGATGGCTTCATGCTGGGCGGATGGTTGTTGGCGCTTGGCTGGCTGCTCTTTATCCTGTTCGGACTGAATATCGCCGGGCTGGGACGCATTCTCGGCACGCTGGGAATGCTTGGTCCGCTGGCAATTGCTTTCATTCTGATAGCTGCAAACTTCATTCTCATCATTACCTTGCGCGATATCCTGCCGAGTTGGGATGTCACAAGTGATGCGATCAAGAACGGTATCGAGACCCTGTTACCATTTGTGGAGTTTGGGTCTGAAGATTAAACGCACGAAGGGGAGGGCGCTGTGAGTGACACATCCCAATCCGAAAGCACCCGGAATCGCATCGCACAACAGCGAGCGCGAATGCGTTCGCGACCCAGAACCCCAAAATCGATCCCGACCGTTCGACGTCGTTCGGTAGATCATCCGCCGATCCACCCTGAATCCTCGGATTCGGTCGATCATCAGAACCAGACTGTTGGGGTCGAGCTTCGTCCTGTTTCGGGTCTCTTTGGTAATCAGCACGCAGTAGAACTCACCACCAAGGATGATGAAGCCACCCGCACCGCGCGCCGCGTGCGGCGAGAGCGTACTGGTGAAAAAGAAAAATCTCTGCTGAAGGATCCGACCTTCCGGCTCTTCTGGCTTTCGCGATTGATGTCGCAAACGGCCCAGGGCGCTTTGCTCTACGCCCTCATGATTCTCGTGATCGATCTCAGCGCGCGCTCGTTTGCCGTGTCGCTATTCGTGGCATGTTCGAATGTCGCCAGTATGAGTCTTGGCCTTCCGGCCGGCATGGTGGTGGATAACATGAGCCGCCGCTTTATGCTCACCATGCTCAATGGATTCCGGTTCGCATTCATGCTGGCCATGGTCTCCATCGAGCCAACGCTGGGTGCAGTATTCGCTTGCACGATCGGAATCTGGATCATTCACCAGTTCTATTCGCCTGCGGAAGCCTCACTTCTGGCCGATCTTGTTCCGCGTGAACGCTATACGGAGGCACAGAGCCTTCATAATCTGGCGCTCACCATCAGTCAGGGCGTTGGCCTGGCCATCCTGGCTCCGTTGGCGCTGTTGTGGGGTGGTGCCGAGCTGGTATTCGTGCTCGCCGGTTCGTTCTGGCTTATCGCCGGTGCCTGCACCCTGCTCCTGCCATCGATCCCGGTTCATTCTTCAGCGATCAAGGGCAAGAAGCGACGTGGCTTCCTGCAAACGCTCACCGCCGGCCTCGATTTCATCAAGAAGGATCGACAAACTCTCGAGGCGATTCTGCACGATGTGCTGGTGAGTGTGGGTATGAGCGCACTCGTGGTGATCATCCCGTTCTATCTGGAACGTGTGTTGAATACCAGCAAGGAAAACACCGTTTTCGTGTTTGCCCCGGCAGCGGTTGGTTTGGTGATCGGCCTCCGTATGGCACCGTGGGCCGCGCGCGCAGTGGGTGAACGCTTTGCTGCCTTTGCCGCCGTGGTCGCATTTGGTGCCTGCATCTTCATGCTCGGCTTCATTGAGCAAACCTACTGGTTCCTTAACGACATCCTTCACCTGCCACTCGATCAGATTACCGATGCGCTCAAGATTTCCCCGATGGTGCTGCTCACCATGATTGTCTCAATCCCCGCAGGTATGGCCATGAGTGTGGTGAATGTCGCCGCCAGATCGATTCTTCTCCACCGAACTCCGGGCTATGTGCGCGGACAGGTTATTGCCAGTCAGGGACTTATTGGTAACATCGTGGGGTTGGCACCAACGCTGCTGGCCGGTATCGCCACCGATCTCTTCGGAGTAATTCCGGTAGCTGTTGGTATCGCAGTACTCATTGTTGCGGGCGGAATTCTGGCCAGACATATTGGCGGCATGCCGATGGATGATCAGGAAGAACTTGCTGTCGCACCGGCCTGATGCACAGAAAGCACGAGAGAGCGCATGTCGTATACCCCAAATCCGGAGTTCGTCATCGATGGCAAGGATGCTCTGGTAGACCTCATTGGAACACCCAGCCCACTTATTGCCGAGAAATCCACACCGTTCGTGACTCCTTTGGTTCAGCAATTCGTGGAAACATCACCATACTTCCTGTTAGCGACTGCTGCGGAAGATGGATCCTGCGATTGCACCCCCCGAGGTGATCCGGCCGGATCGCTGGTGACATTCATCAACGAAAAAACCGTGGTGTTTGCCGATCGCAAAGGCAATCGCCGGGTCGATTCCATGCGCAACATCATCGAGAATCCGCACGTTGGTATGCTCTTCCTCATTCCGGGAACAGATGAAACCGTGCGCATCAATGGCAAGGCAACCCTGAGTACGGATCCGGAGCTTTGCGAGAAGCTCGCCGTTCAGGGGAAACCTGCGGCCGTGGTTGTGATTGTGGCCATCGAAGAGGTCTTCACGCACTGTGCCCGCTCGATCCTGCGATCGAAGATATGGGAACCGGAAACCTGGCCAGATACCGATACCGTGCCGACGTTGATGGCGATGCTGAGCGAACAGAAGAACCTGCAGCCGCCCGATGAAAGCGAAGGCAAGCGCAACGAAGAGTACCGCCAGGTGCTCTACTAGGCGCTACTCGGTGAGATCCGTTTCTCGCGGACCAAAAACAAACAGATGATCCAGCCAAGGTGAGGCATCTCCGCTCCACGGGAGTTGCCTCACCTGCTCGATGCTGCGGCGACCGCTGAGCACACGGCTGGCTTCCCACCAGCTCATCTCAACGCTGGTCTCGGGATCACTCCCGCCGATATCCAGATGCGTGTTCTCGGTGATGATTCGCAGTGGCGGAACACCTTCCTCGCGCCACACGGTATCAAGCACCTCCATGTAGAAGAGCGCCGCGGTGCGCACCACCCGCAAATCCCTGCCCTGCGTATTGCCAAGCGCCTGTTTGATATCGAACTCGTGCGTGATCAAATCCGCCACCAGTACCGCACCCAGGGTTTGGAACACACCGGGAGTGGTGTTTGCCTTCACGTGCCATTCAGTGGAGATATCGCCAAGTGTGCGATGGGCGACCCGCTCGATGTGACCAGCGCCCCAAGCATCGGACGATGCCTCGTCGATCTTCCCGGCCGAAAGATCCGTAAACACACCAAGCAAGTGGGCGATGGTGTCCCGCACGGTCCAGCCAGGACACGCGTCAACCTCCCGGTCGGCATTGGCATTGTTCACCAGAGTGAGAATCCGCCCCTGACTTTGTCGATACAGCACGTGATACGCCGGCATGAAACATCCTCGCTATGAGCCATTCATCTCTCGCGAGTATAGGTTGCTCGCTGCTATCTGCCTGTCGGGAAGAGTTTGTTGTACGCCTGTGCCGTACAGTCATACGGGCTAAAAGTACCCTCCGCGTAGCCTCTCCCCGGTTTGCCCGTATCCATCGGGAAATCCCATGAAATAGCCACTTTTAGAACAGATGTTTGTCTTGCCTACATGTCACAGCGTGGCTATAGTCATCTGTGTACGTACATCCGTACGGATGTCAGTGTTTTGGGACCACGGGAGGATTTTCATGACCATCGTTCTTGGGCGCAGGCCGGCTGCCCAGCCAACTGATTCCCAACAACGTCGCCAGGAATGGGTGAATCATTTCCGCACCCGTGTTGCG
>JAFAEA010000338.1 GCA_023424355.1 Chloroflexota bacterium
ATGATCGGCGGCAAAACAGCAGCCATTATTCGCTATAGCGCCTGGGCTGGTGCCATGATCGGTGGAGCTTCGCAGGAGACGGCAGATCGAATAGCCGAGATCGGGCAATCGATCGGGATGGGGTTCCAGATTCAGGACGATATTCTCGGGATTTGGGGCTCCGCCGAGCAAACCGGCAAGGACGAGGCCGACGATCTCCGTCGACGCAAGCAGAGCCTTCCCGTGCTGATTCTTCGGGCCAATGCAAGCGAAGAAGATGCGGAGCGCATTGGGCAAATCTACAACCAGGAAGACATCAGCGAAGAAGATGTTGCCGAACTGATGGCGCTGCTCGACAAATACGATGTGCAGGAGCAAACTGCCAAGCATGTAGAAGAAGAACACGCCAAGGCGATGAGCATTCTGGACGATGTGTTTGCGGATTCCGATCGCTCTGCCTTGAGTGAACTTCGCAGTTTGATCACCCAGTTGGTGCATCGCACATTCTAGGATCCGCCATGAACGACGATCTCATTACTGCTGAGCTTGGTCCCGCAATCAATTGGACTCCGGCGCAACGTCCACCGATGACGCCGCTGGTGGGTCGCTATGTGACCCTGGAAAAGCTGGATCCGGAGACGCATTCGGCGGCATTGTACGCAGCGCAATCCGGTATCGGCAGTGATGAGCGCACATGGCTGTACATGGGTAATGGTCCGTTCGCGGATGAAGAAGCCTTCCGGGAGTACACCGATCGCATGGCGGCCGGGAACGACCCAGCGGCGTACGTGGTGATTCCAAAAGGTGGCGAACCGGCCGGACTCATCACCTACATGCGCATTGAACCGAACCACGGCAGTATCGAAATCGGGCATATCTGGTACGGCGCCAGCATCCAGCGAAGTCCGGTTACCACCGAGGTGGTGTATCTCACCGCCAAACACGCATTCGAAGATCTCGGTTATCGACGCTTTGAGTGGAAGTGCTACTCCACTAACGAACGCAGCAAACGGGCTGCATTGCGGTTCGGGTTCCAGTACGAAGGCACATTCCGCAATCACATGGTGATTCGGGATCGGAATCGGGATACCACCTGGTTTGCGATGACGATTGAAGACTGGCCGGCGATCAAGGCGGCATTCGAAGCCTGGCTCGATCCGGCGAACTTCGATGCCGATGGCAAACAGATTCGCAGCCTGAGTAGCTTCCGCGACCAATGAACCGCCGTCGCCCGCGAACTGAACGCAACACTGAGCCACCGAAGCCTGGCAAGATCACCGCGATCTCGGCGCAGCAACGCGATGATGCGCGGATGAACATCGAGATCGATGGCAAGTTCGCATTCGGACTCCATGCCGATGTGGTGCTGAATCACTATCTCACCGTCGGCAGCGATCTCTCGGCAGAACTGATCGAGAAACTCCAGCAAGAAGACGAGATCAAAAAGGCGATTACTGCCGCGCTGAATCTGCTCTCCTTCCGACCGCGCGCCAGTGGCGAACTGGAACGCAAGCTCCGCGAGAAGGGTTACTCCCCGGAATCAGCCGAGGCCGCGGTTGCCCGTATGCACGATTTGGGTTACCTGAACGATGCCGATTTCGCGAACCGCTGGATCGAGAATCGGCAAGAACACAAGCCGAGGTCACGTCGGTTACTGCAGCAAGAGTTGAGGCAGAAAGGCATCGAGAACGAGGTCATTGAGGAAGCGATGGCCGAGATCGTGATTGATGAAGTCGCCGATGCACTGGAAATCGCGCAGAAGAAGGCTGGCAGCATGCAGGGGCTGGACCAGCAGACCCGACATCGCCGGTTGAGCGGATTCCTTGGCCGCCGTGGGTACGGTTTCGATGTGATCCGCAAGGTGTTGGAGGAGATTCCGTAGGCCGCAACAGCGACGGAACTCTATGGCGTTGTAGACCCGGGCCCTGTGCCCGGGTAATGGGACCGATTCTGGATCGAGAATTTTCGCCACCAGCCCAGACGTAGGCCCGCCAATAATTGGCGAGTTCGAGAGGCCGATTTGGAATACCGAGAAATTGCCTCTTCGTCATTCAGAGCAAAGCGATGAATCCTCGCGCAAGGGATCGCTTCGCTGCGAGGCTACGCCTCGTCCGCCTTCGGCAGCGCACTGCCGAAGGCAGCCATTGAGCCGAGTTGTCTCTGTTGCGGCTTCGCCGGGAGATTCCTCGACAGGCTCGGAATGACATGGTCGCGGAATACCGCCGTTCCGAATCGGATCCCATTGATCGCCCTGCGGGCGATGTTCGACCACGGCCGAAAGCGGCCCAATACGCGCGTAGGCCCGGGGTTAATCCCCGGGTTGGAGGGCCGATTCCGGATCGAGAAGTTTCACCACCAACCCAAATGTAGGCCCGCCATTTATTGGCGGGTTCGAGAGGCCGATTTCGGATGGCGAGAAATGCCATTCCACAATGGTTCCCGGAGCCCGGGCATAAAGCCCGGGGCCTACGGTTGGTCTGATAGAACTATTCCGGCCAAGGTTCGCCACCGGTAGAAAACCTCAATCCCGTGGTATATTAAAAGAGGCGCTGGAAAGACATCCCGGTCGTTCACGCCAATCCTTTCCTTCCCCCATTCCGATTTTTGTGACGCTACAGATCAGGGTCGTTGTCGCCATTGGCACCGATCACGATCACGCTGTTTTCAGGGAGATTTTTCATGGCAGAGATTCGCTGGTTTGGACACAACTGTTTTCGCATTCGTTCACGAGAAGCAGTGGTTATCACCGATCCCGTCGGAAAGCGCACCGGTTACGCCATGTCCAAGCAAACCGCGGATATCGTCACCATCAGTCACCAGCACGAGGGGCACATCAATACTGCACAGATCAAGCCTGAGTTCGTGGTGCTGGATGGCCCGGGCGAGTATGAACTTCATGGTGTGTTCGTGTACGGATTCCGCACCTATCACGATGCAAGCAAGGGCACCGAAGAAGGCTACAACACCATTTTCAGCATGATTCTGGATGGCATGCGCTTCACCCATCTTGGTGATCTGGGTGCCATGCCGAGCACCGAAGTGATTGAGGAACTGGAAGGTACCGATGTGCTGCTGGCTCCCGCCGGTGGTGGACCAATCATGTCGCCGGCACAGGTGGCTGAGCTGGTAGGTGTGATTTCGCCGAAGATGGTGATTCCGATGCAGTTCCAGACTTCGAATGGCGATTCATCTCGAGGTACGGTAGAAGAATTCGCCCGTCACCTTGGTATGCCAATGCCAGAACCGGTTGAGAAGCTGGCCCTGAAATCCAGCGATCTGGCAGACAAGATGAGTTTCACTGTTCTTTCCCCGAGCGTTTAATCCGGTTAACTGCACGCGGTAACACCGCACATTCTCCGATGGAGGGCAATGAATGCCAAAGTATATTTTCGTTACCGGTGGTGTGGTTTCATCGGTTGGTAAGGGCATTACCACGGCATCGCTCGGTAGGTTGATCAAGAACCGTGGTGCCAGCGTGAGCATCATGAAGCTGGATCCGTACCTGAATGTGGATCCGGGCACCATGTCTCCATATCAGCACGGCGAGGTGTTCGTTACCGATGACGGCGCAGAGACCGATCTGGATCTGGGTCACTACGAGCGATTCATTGATGAGAACCTGAGCAAGGCCAGCAATGTCACCTCGGGTCAGATCTACTCCACCGTCATCGCCAAGGAGCGCCGCGGCGATTACCTCGGTGGCACCGTGCAGGTGATTCCGCATATCACGAACGAAGTTAAGCATCGCATTCGCCTGGCAGCACGCCAGCACGATAGTGATGTGGTGATCGTGGAAGTCGGCGGTACGGTCGGCGATATCGAGGGCCAGGCCTACCTGGAAGCCATCCGCCAGATGCGCCGCGAAGTGGGCCGGGGCAATAGCCTCAGCATCCATGTCACCCTGTTGCCACAGCTCGGTGCCACCGGCGAGATGAAGACCAAGCCGACCCAGATGAGCGTGCGCGATCTGCGAGGCGTAGGTATCCATCCGGATATCATCATCTGCCGTGCAGAAACCGAAGTGCCACTGGAGCTTCGCGAGAAGATCGCCCTCTTCTGCGACGTTGATACCGATGCCGTTATCGGTATGCCAACCGCCAAATCGATTTACGATGTGCCGATGATTCTCGAGAATGCCGGCCTGGGCAAGGTAATTGCTCGCCAGTTCGAGCTGCCAGAACAGGCAAATCTGCGCGATTGGGAACTCATGGTGGAGCGGATTCACGCCGATCGCCCATCCATCCGCATCGCCCTCGTTGGCAAGTACGTGGAACTCCACG
>JAFAEA010000240.1 GCA_023424355.1 Chloroflexota bacterium
ACCGCGAACCATACATGGCCCCCGGTTTGGTGACGCCAGAGAAAGCCGCCCGCGGCAAGCTGCCCACCGATGTGTGGTGGCACACCATCGTTTCCCCCACCGGCAAGGAAAAGACTGGCTACGCCACGCAGAAACCGGAAGGAATCCTGCGTCGCATCATTCAGGCGAGTAGCAATCCCGGCGATTGGGTGCTGGATTTCTTCGCCGGCAGCGGTACTACCGGCGCGGTGGCGGAGAAACTCGGTCGGCGCTTTGTGCTGATTGATGAGAATCCGGAAGCCATCGAGGTGATGCGCAATCGCATGCGGAATGCGGTTGTGATGACGCCCTCCAGGTAGCGGAGGAGACCGGCCGTCCGGTAGCGGCGGAGTTTATCTCCGCCTAGAAAGGGGCAGATAAACTGCCCCGCTACCGCTTGATCGGGATCCGTGATTACCGGTTGGTCCACGATCCACGGAAAATCAAAACCGGGCCGTATCGCCATGGCGATACGGCCCGGTTCATTTTCAACAAATGTTTACCGACTACGAAACCGGTGGGTTCGCCGCAGCCTGGCTCTGTGCGGTGGCTTCTGCCGGTTTCGCATCCGGCTTCGCCTGCTTCACAATCCAGTCGGCACGGAACCAGTACCGAATATAAGGTGGCATCCAGCGATTCTCGTTCATGGTGAAATCCACCAGATACAGAGGAATACCATGTGTGCCGTTCGGCTTGATATCGGTAATCGTGCCGACCGCGCCATCGCACTTGGCTTCCTGACTGGTGGTGTACATCATGTGTACACCCTCAACACCACGGGCATTCTTGCCACGCGGCATCTCTACCTTCACCACATCTCCGAGATCGAATCGCTGGTCCATTGTGTGTCTCCCTGAAGCATGCTTAATGCACATCCCACTAACCGGATTATACCGAAGCCCCCATATAGAGGAGGAAACTACGGCAATTTGATGCCTTCTTCCGGCTAGCCCCCATACCGATCTACCTGCAGGTGAGAAATATCAATGCCGATATTAATATTTTCAATGTGGGTATTGACATTCTTAATACGCTCCTCTAGGATATGCATATCGAAGCGGTATGACCCCCACCGATTCGACGGATGTACGGGAACCGCCCCATTCAGCCGGGGCGGCATCCCATCAAGGAGTTACACAATGGCCGCTACCCAATATCCGGTCAAAGCCGATTGCCCAACCTGCGGCGATCCCATGCACGTAGCGAGACTCGAATGCGATTCCTGCGGAACCTCGGTAGAAGGCAACTTCTTCCTCCACAGCATGAATCGGCTCCCAACAGATTCGCTGGCGTTCCTGGAATCGTTTATTCGCAACAAGGGCGTGATCAAGGATATCGAGGTCGATCTCGGCATCAGCTATCCAACCGTCAAAACCCGACTCGATGAAGTTGTAAAGCAGCTTGGCTACGCCGAGCAGCGCGGCAAGCTTCGACCCAGCCAGGAGCGCGAGGAGCGTCGCAATATCCTGGAACAACTTCGCAACGGATCCATTTCTGCCGAAACGGCCGCCGAGAAACTGGCTGAGCTCAACGAAAGGAGTGGATCATGACACCGCCTGGAGAGAAGCGATCCGGGCAGGAGAGCGAACGCTTCATGATTCTGCAGATGGTGCAGGATGGCACGATCTCGCTCGATGAAGGCGCCCGCCTGCTAGAAGCTATGGATCGCGCCGAGCGTACCGTCGCCATTCCACCAGTGCCGCCTGTACCGCCCAAACCAAAGGATGTTCGTATTCTTGTCACCAGTAATACCGGCGAGAACGAGATCGATCTGGTTCTCCCGCTGCCAATGGTCGAAATGGGCCTCAATCTCGCCCGCAGATTCGCACCGGATCGGATTCCGGATATGACCGAAATCCGCAGATCCATTCAAAGCGGTTTCACTGGCACACTCATGAATATCGAAAACGGCAAGAGTCACATTCAAATCATCATCCAGGAAAGGAACTAGAACCATGACATTCCGCAACGACGATGACTTCACCCGCAATCTGAACGACCGCATTAAGGAGCTTGAAAACATGACGAACGAAATCGAAAACCAGCGCGAGGAACTCGAAAACCAGGCAACTTCTTCCGACGATGCCACGACCGAGCTCGATGACGCCGCCACCATCGCCGATGATGAGGCCGCCCGCGCCGAAGACGACGCAGTGAACACCGCGAAGGATTCTCGTGTGGAAGGCGACACTATCTTCTTCAGCGCCAACATCGATGCCGCCAAGCCGCTCGTGCTTAGCGTTACCAATAACAATGGCGATGTTGAGGTCTTCGGCACGGATACGAACTCTGTCGAGATCATGGCCACCCGCAATCGCGGCGAAGAAGTGGATCACAGCCACTGGTTCTTCCAGCAGGTCGATAACGAGATCACTCTCCGCCCGAACTGGCAGGTTGGCAGCCACGTGGGCGATATCGCCAACAAGATCAAGACCCAGCTCAAGGAAGGGTTCAAATCCAGCGATTGGAGCAGCAAGGATTTCAAGTTCGGTATGGATATCAACTACGACATCGTAGTTCGCGTACCGAAATCCCTGGCCGATGACTCCCGCGTCACGCTGAAGACCGCCAATGGTGATGGTCAACTCCGAGACGTGCAGGCGAAGGTCGATTTCAAGACCGCCAACGGCGATATCAGCATCGAAAATGCTGGTGGCGATCTCACCGTCAACAGCGCCAATGGCGATCTGACGGCCAAGGGAATCACCGGGAGCGCCAATGCCAGCACCGCCAATGGCGATGTCAGCCTGGAAGGCGTCACCGGCTCGATCGAAGCCAACACCGCCAATGGCGATGTGTCTGTGGATGGCGCTACAGGTTGGATCGCCGTTCGCACCGCCAATGGTGATGCGCATGCGAAGAACGTCACCATGAAGGGTGGACGCTTCACCACTGTGGCCGGCGACATCATCTTCGATGGTGTGCTGAACAACGCCACCAACTACAGCTTCGACACCGTGACCGGTGAGGTGAAGGTGACCGCCCGCGTACCGCAATCTGGTGCTACTTTCTCGGCCAAGAGCCTCAGCGGCGATGTTTCTGCCACTGGTGATTGGACCAAGGAAGGCAAGCGAGATTGGGTGATCGGCGAGGGCAATGGTCCCCGCATCACCGCCAAGTCTGTCAGCAGTGACATTCATGTCCACGCAGTTGTGGATGAGAGCGTCTCCGAACTCAACGAGGATCCGGCGACCGTGGCGCAGGCAAAGGCAGAGTCTGGCTCTGAGAGCGATTCGCCGAGCGATGTCAATATCAATCTGGATATGGAAATCGAACGCGCCAAGGGCTGGCTCAAGGATCTCGGTGGACGACTCAGCACCCTGCTGAGTGAGCCAAATGCTCCGCAGAAGCCGGAAGAACCGAAGACTCCTGAAGCACCAAAGGCTCCGGAGGCTCCACAGGCACCGGTATCGCCAGAGCAGACTTCTGCCACCGCGGAACGACGCACCCGCCTTCTGCAGAAGGTGAAGGACGGCGAAATGACGATCGATGAAGCTCTGGCCGAGCTGGAGCGAGAATCCTAGAAACCGGGTTTCTCGAGGTCCGGATCAACCCCGGACCTCGAGCCAGGAAGTAGATCTCGCGGTCAGAAGCTTTATCAACACATTGAGATAGAGGACTGCAATCCACGGGGGCGGATTGTGATCAAACCCACAGGGATGGGCTTTGAGAGGAATTCGACGATGAACGTGCGATTGATTACGCAAGACGAGATTTCGGATCACCAACAATTCGTGCGCACAGGCTATCTGCACACCCAACAAGGATTCTCTATATCGGGCATCCGCCGCCTCATGGGCAATAGCGTGATCGCCATGGGGCAGAAGATTCATGGTCGCGAACGACGTGAATCACTCGTGACCCCGGTTGCTCCAGCAAGAGGAGTGGCCTCGTGAATGTAGATTCCACCAGTTCGGTCGGCGCCTGGATTGCTCCAGAGCGTCGACCGCTCACTGTGTTGCTGGGTACCGGTTTCATCTCCCTTGTCAGCAATCAGCTGACCGGTTTGGCCGTGCCATGGTTCGTGTTGGTACTCACCGGTAGTGCCACCAAAATGGGCATCACCGCTGCCGCAACCATGCTGCCAAGCGTGATCATGATGTTTCTCGGTGGCGCCATTGCAGATAGAACCAACGAACGAAAACTGAGTGCCTTCGCCGATATCCTCAGCGGTGTCACTGTGGCCCTCGTGCCATTGCTTTTCGCGTTAGATCTGCTCACCTTTGAGTGGTTGCTGGTGCTGATGGTGGCCGGTGCCATCTTCGATACCCCCGGCTATAGCGCCCGCGGAAAACTTTTGCCTAAGCTCGCTGAGCGAGGTGGAGTAGAGATCGAGAAGGTCACCTCACTACAGGGCGTGTTTCAGGCAATCTCCATGATCTTCGGTGCGGTGCTCGCCGGTGTGCTCATCGCCTGGCTTGGTGCCACCAATGTGTTGTGGATCAACGCCGCCGCCTTTGCGATCTCCGCCATCACCATGCTTACCATGATCCCGAATGTGCACATCCCGCGCGAAGAAGTGCCATCCGTGATGGAAGATATCCGCATCGGCCTGCGCTATGTGAAGAACAACACCCTCATCCGCTCACTCATCCTCACGGCGCTCATCGTCAACGGTTTGCTCACTCCCTTCTCGGCTGTGTTGCTGCCGTATCTCGCCAAAACCGAGTGGAATAGCGCCACTCGCTACGGACTCCTCATCAGCGGCTTCGGGGCCGGGGCATTGGTCGGCAGCCTGATCGTGGGTAGGGTGGCGCAGCGAATTGGACGTGCCAATGTCGTACGCATTTGCACCTTGCTGTTCTCGATTCCGGCATTCGCGTTCGTGAGTGTGCCCGGCTTACCGCTTGCCTGGGTTGCGACGGTAGCGATCGGACTCGCGATGGGCATGGTTAATCCTGTGATCAATGCGCTTATGTATCGGATGACCGATGCCGATGTTCTTGGTCGGGTGCAGGGTGTCATCGGCGCCGGCGCGATGATCGCCTCACCACTAGGTGTGCTCGCCATCACCCCGGCTCTGGAGCGATGGGGTATCTCCACCTCGTTCCTCATCATCGCCATTGCGCTTGCCCTCTTCGGTGTGTGGGTGATGTTTATCTCGCCATTCTTGCGTGAAATTCAGGCTGCTTCCGCCACCATGGATATGGTCGAAGTCGAGGACGAGCTCGCCGCCTAATCCCTTGCCGCTCATACGATTAGCGCGAAAATGCGCCACTTTGAGACTGTTCTCAAAGTGGCGCATTTTTCGATCCAACTTTACCGATGGTATGAAATGTGCGGAGTAGGATTCCGGGATTCGTCAATAGTGGCGACAGTTTGTTTCCGGTTCAGATTCTTGTAGATATTTGACACAGATTTTACATTGTCCGACCCTTTTGACCCCATGCTTTACACTGGAGATACATGAACAGATGTATGGCGCTTTTCGATTCGGCGTGTAACCCACGTCATTCGCTTCTGTGCCCGTCATCAGGAATTTGAAACAGCACTTGCTGTAGGGAAGAGAGTCAACCAAATACACTCATGATTACGCTTGAGAATGTAACCAAAACCTACAAGACGCCGAGAGGCGACTTCCACGCGGTGAAGAACGTGAGCTTTTCCGTGGCGGAAGGCGAACTCGCCGTCCTCATCGGCCCATCCGGGTCCGGTAAAACCACCACCATGCGCATGATCAATCGCCTGGAGAAGAAGACCTCCGGCAAGATCACCGTGAATGGTCAGGATCAGGAATCACATAACGTCGTCGATCTCCGTCGACATATCGGTTATGTGATTCAGCAGGGTGGATTGCTCCCGCACATGACCGTGGCCGAGAATGTCGCCATGGTGCCCAAGCTGCTCGGCTGGGACAAAACTCGCCGCCGTCAGCGAGCCGAGGAGCTGCTGGCGCTGGTCGATCTCGATCCGGAGATGTACGCCGATCGCTTCCCACGTCAGCTTTCAGGTGGTCAGCAACAACGCGTGGGTGTGGCCCGCGCGCTCGCCGCCGATGCGCCGATTATCCTCATGGATGAGCCGTTCGGTGCTGTCGATCCCATCACCCGTACCCAGCTCCAACGCTGGCTCCGCAATGTGCAGCGCGATGTGAAGAAGACCATCGTATTCGTGACTCACGACATCAACGAGGCATTCATGCTGGGCGATCGCATCATCTTGATGCGCGATGGCGAAGTGGTCCAGAACGGAACGCCAGCCGATCTACTGCGCAGTCCGGCCTCCGATTTCGTGCGGGAGTTCATCGGCGATGAGTTCGCGCTTCAGGCGCTCGAGCACACCTACATTGCCGAACTCGCCAAGCCAGATGCACCGGATGTGCAGGAAGATGGCCTTGTGCTTTCCGGCGAACTCTCGATTCCGGAAGCAAGCCGCGAGATCTCGAATGCGGATACCGCTGGCCAGGAAGGCTTCTGGGTCACCAATGGTGAAGGCGATGCCGAAGGCTATGTGACCTACGAGGAATTCGCCAACGTATTGAGCGAAGGCATTGCTTCAGAGGCATTTACATCAGAGAACTCCGATGAAGAGGTCGAGTTCTCCGAGGATGTAGAGGCCGAGAAGGAAGGTACCAATGCTTGATCGACTCTCCGAATGGTTCGATCTGGTGTTTGGTTATCTCATCAAGCAGCCGGGACGAGTACTCGAGCTCACCTGGGATCATATCCAGCTGGTGGGTATCGCCGTGGGTATTGCTGCGGTTATCGGTATCCCGGTGGGTATTCTCATCAGTCGCGTGAAGTTCCTGCAGTTGCCGGTGCTGAACGTGAGCGGCATGCTCTACACCATCCCGAGCCTCGCATTTTTCGCCATCCTCATTCCGTACACGGGTATCGGTAAAACCACGGCTATTACGGCCCTGGTGATGTACTCGCTGTTGGCCATCATCCGCAATACCTATGTGGGTATGGACGAGGTCGACAAGAACATCAAGGATGCCGCCGATGGTATCGGTATGTCCCGCATTCAACGACTTCGCTATGTCGAACTTCCGCTGGCGCTGCCATACATCCTCACGGGTCTGCGAATCGCAACCGTGGCGGCTATCGGTATCGCGGTTATTGCCGCAGTTATCGGCGGTGGCGGACTCGGACGGCTGATCTTCGATGGCATTCGCTCACCAAACATGCGTGATCGTGTGTTTGCTGGCGCAATTATGTCCATCGTGTTGGCACTGGTTGCAGATTATCTCATCGGCCGACTGGTGCTGATTTTCCGACGCGATATGCGTCCATCAGCCATGGAAGGGAGCCGCTAGATGGGTAACCGCGATCCACTTGATTTCATTGATTACATTCGCGATAACCAGGATAAATTCTGGGAACTGTTCAACCAACATATGACCCTGGTGGCGTGGGCTGTGGTGATTTCGATCATCATCGCCTTGCCGCTGGCCATTCTCACCAGCCGGGTGAAGGCGCTGCAGAAGCCGATGACCTGGATTTCCAACATCGGGCAGGCCACACCAAGCCTCGCTGTGCTGGCCATTATGTTGCCGGTGATGGGTGTCGGCTTCCGACCGTCGCTCTTCGCTCTCACCATTCTGGCGATTCTGCCGATCTTCCTGAACACCCTGGTGGGTATCCAAAGCGTGGATGCCGCCACTATTGATGCCGCCCGCGGTATGGGCGCCAGCGATTTCCAGGTTCTGCGCATGGTGGAGCTGCCTCTGGCTGTTCCGTTCATGTTCGCCGGAATACAGACCGCGGTGGTGCAGAGCATTGCCATGGCCACCCTCGCCGCATATATCGGCGGTGGTGGATTCGGCGACTGGATTCTGCAGGGTCTCGCCGTGCGCAACTTCCCGATTCTGCTGGCAGGTGCCGTTCCGGTAGCCGTGTTGGCGATGTTGGCGGAGATCATCATGGGCCAAATCCGCAGAATGCTGATCCCCAAGGGCCTCACCGTATAGAGATTCTATGTACGGGGTGTTGAGTTATTGGCAATACACACGGTGTTGCCACAATCCGCAATGGCTCATGGCCATTGCAAAAGCGAGGAGAGATTTCTGATGAAGAATTTGACCCGTCGTTCCGTTATTCAGGGTGCTGCTGTCGGTACCGCGGTGGCCGCCATCGGCCGCCCGATGCTCGCGCAGGACAAGCCGACTGTGAAAGTGGGCAGCACCAACTACACCGAGCAGTTCATTCTGGCCGAGATGCTGGTGGCCCTGCTGGAGGATGCCGGCTACGGCACCGAAGTGGAGCACAACCTCGGTGGCACCTTCGTTATTCACGAAGCTCGCAACAATGGCGATATCGATGTTCATGTTGAGTACACCGGCTCCGGACTCACCATCCTCGAGGAATCCGTGAACGATATCCGCGAGGAAGGCGATACCCCGGAAGATGTGACCGAAAAGGTCTACGAAGCCGTGAAGACCGGGTATGAAGAGAACTGGAACGCCATCTGGCTGGATCCCATTGGTATCAACAATACCTACGCGCTCGCCATGCGACGCGAGGATGCCGAAGAGCGCGGAGTTACCAAGATCTCCGATCTCAAGGACATTTCCGGCGATCTTACCCTCGGTGGCTCGCAGGAATTCCTCGTCCGCGAGGATGGTATGCCTGGCATCGAAGCCCTCTACGACTTCAGTTTCGGCAACTCTCAGGGCATGGAATCCGGGCTCATGTACTCCGCTCTCGAGCAGGGCGATGTGGATGTGATCTCCGCCTTCGCGACCGATGGTCGCATCAAATCCATGGATTTCGTGCTGCTGGAAGATGATCTCGGCTTCTTCCCGCCGTACTACGGCTGCCCGGTTGTGCGCGGCGAACTCCTGGAGCAGGAGCCGGAAACCCGTGACGTTCTGAACAAGCTGGCCGGCAAGATCGATGACGCCACCATGCAGGAACTCAACTTCCGTGTGGATGATGGCGGCGAAGAGTTCAAGGCTGTCGCTCGCGATTTCCTGACCACAGAAGGCCTGATCGGCGGCGAAAGCTAGCCGGAATCCGGGGGGCGGCACCGATCGTGCGGCCCCCACAGCGATGCTTCCGCTTGCGATGCATCGATCCCAACCCATTTGAGAAATACGGGGATGTTCCCCAATGTTTCTACACTTACCCACGGCAATCGGGCCAATCAATACGACCCCCGAATTGCACAGGAAGGTTACCGAGCCAATGGCTCTTCACATTTCACGACGTTCACTCATCGCCAAATCAGCCGCCGGAACCGTGCTCGTTGCTGCCGCTGGCAGCCCTGCCGTGTTCGCGCAGGATGACAAACCGACCATCAAGGTTGGTTCGAAGGATTTCACCGAATCCATCCTGCTGGGCGAAGTCATCGCCCAGTTGCTTGAGGGCAACGGCTTCAGTGTTGAGCGTCAGCTCAATCTCGGCGGCACATTGGTCGCTCACGAAGCGCTGGTCAACGGCGATATCGATACCTACGTCGAATACACCGGCACCGGTCTGCTCGCCATCCTTGGGCAGGAGCTCCCAGAGCGAGAAGAATCCAGTCCGGAAGCGACCGCCGGGGCCACACCGGCCGGGGGCGGCGGCATCGCCCAGCAGGTTTACGACATCGTTGCCGAGGCCTATCCGGAGGAGTTCGGAGTCGAATGGCTTGAGCCTTGGGGCTTCAACAACACCTATGCGCTCGCCATGCGCAGTGACCAGGCCGAAGAACTCGGCATCACCACCATCACCGAGCTGGTTGAGCATGCGCCGGATCTTGTGATCGGAGCACCGCAGGAAACGCTGGTCCGTGAGGATGGCATCCCGGGCCTCGAAGCCACGTATGGCCTCGAGTTCAAGGACATCGTTGGTCTGGATCCTGGATTGATGTACAGCGCTATCGATAACGGCGATGTGGATGTCATCACCGCGTTCGCAACCGATGCTCGCATCGAATCGCTGAATCTCCAGCTGCTGGAAGATGATCTGCAGTTCTACCCGCCGTACTTCGCTGCGCCGGTAGTGCGACAGGATACCCTCGAGAAGGCTCCCGATCTGCGTGACATTCTCAATTCCGTGGTGGGCACGCTGGATGATGCCCGCATGACCGAACTCAACTACTTCGTGGATGAGGAAGGTCAGGAAATGGAAGATGTGGCCCGCACATTCCTCGAAGAAGAAGGACTCGTAAGCGGCGAGTAGCCCTTGCGTGCCACGACTTTGCACAACAGGAGAAGCGGTATGACCCCAAAGGCCATACCGCTTCGATTTTGAAAGGACTCAAGAATCATGACCAACACAATTTCACGACGTAAATTCATTGGAACCACCGCCGCTGGTGCTTCGACACTCGCACTGCTCGGTAGCCCGGCTGTATTCGCGCAGGATGATCTGCCAACCATCAAGGTTGGTACCCGACCATTCACCGAGCACCTCATCCTCGGCGAAATCGTCTCCCAGTTGCTGGAGAATGCTGGCTACGGAGCGGACCGCTTGTTCAATCTCGGTGGTGCCGCCATCACGCAGGAAGCGCTGATCAATGGCGAAATCGATACGCTGGTGGAATACACCGGTACTGCCCTGATCGTGATGCTCGAGGAAGAACTGCCAGAGGCCGACGCATCGCCGGTTGCAGAGGGTTCTGCCACTCCGGTTGCGGGGGACTCTGCCACGCCGGCTGCGGTCGGCAGCCGCTCCGACAAGGTCTACGAGATCGTGAAGGAAAAGTACCCGGATGCGTTTGGACTCGAGGTACTCGAGCGCTGGGGCTTCAACAACACCTACGCGCTGGCCATGCGTCGCGATAAGGCGGAAGAGCTTGGTGTTACCAAGATCTCCGATCTCGCGCCAATGGCGGGCGATCTCAATATCGGTACCGAATACGAAGCAAGCACCCGCGAAGATGGCGTGCCTGGCCTCCAAAAGGCATACGAGTTTGAGTTCGGTGATATGACCACCCTCGATCCCGGTCTCATGTACACCGCCGTGGAGGCGGGAGATGTCGATGTGATCACCGCGTACTCCACTGATGGTCGCATCGAATCGATGGACCTCGTACTACTGGAAGATGATCGCGAATTCTTCCCGCCATACGATGCCGCACCGGTAGTGCGCATTGAGGTTCTGGAAGCCAATCCGGAAATCCGCGATGTGCTCAACCAGCTTGCTGGCAAGATCGACGATGCCCGCATGACCTCTATGAACAACATGGCCGATGGCGAAGGCATGGAGCACAGCGAAATCGTGCGAAACCTGCTCATCGAAGAAGGAATCGTGCAGGAAGACTAGAGCGGATCAGCTCGACCGACGCACTTCTGCCTCTTTCGATTGTTAAGTTTTTGCCGGTTTACCGGTGCCAATGCTTGACATCCCAACTGGTGGCAGCGTACATTCACCTCGTACCCACTTGGATGTGGGTGCGGGGTGGGGTGTCCCCTGGACGCCAATTCCGCGCATGTGGAACTCAAGCGCACAAAGAGCGAAAGCAAAACTCGCTCTGGAGAACAAATAATGCAAGGTACGCCGTACATCTTTACAGCGCCCGCAGTCGGTCTGGAGAAGCCTTCCCGCTCTCCCAAACGGCCGCTCAGGCGTGTGGTGCGTACCACGCGCTAGCGGCCGATGCCGGTTAGCGCCACTTCAACAACTACCCCAATCACATTTAAATACGCAGCCTGCGTTGATCGGAAAGAGTACGCGGCCAGATCGCTCCAGCGATCCAGGGATAGTGCAAGCCTGGTATCAGCGATTCTCCGCCGAACGCGTCCGTGAGCAGCCGACCGAAGAAAGCCCTTATTGGCAAGTAGGATCGGATGGATGGCTTCCATGCCCTCAACAGCCAAGAGATGCGCATCTGTTGCGCAATAAGGGTGGTACCGCGGGAACCGACGTCTCTCGCCCCTTTGATTGGATACGGCAAGTTGCAGTATCCGGTCGGCGTCTACGTGACCAAAGGGGAACAGGACTCATGGAAAAATCCGCCGCGACTACCGATTTCGCACCGACCACACCCATGCTCACTCCGCTGCCGAGTGTGAACCAGAAGCACAACGGCCCTGCCAGCGATCGCACGAATCTGTTGGGCGGTCCCACCATGCCAGCGCTGCCGACATTCTCGGTAAGCACCCGCATGCGCGGGCGACACCTGCTCACGGATACCGATCTTTCTCCGGAAGAGATTATGGAAGTGATCGATACCGCGGGTCGGTTGAAGCGCATGCACAAGAACGGCCAGCCGCATCACTACCTCACCGGTAAATCGATCGGCATGATCTTTCAGATGCCCAGCACCCGAACGCGCGTCAGCCTCGAGGCAGGCATGGCGCAGCTTGGTGGGCAGGCGATCTTCCTTGGCGTCAACGATCTGCAAACCAGCCGCGGCGAGACCATCGGCGATACCGCCCAGATTCTCAGCCGCTATGTCGATGGCGTGGTTGCCCGTGTTTACGATCACAACACCATCGTGGAGATGGGCGAGAACGCCAGCATTCCGGTGATGAACGGTCTCAGCGATCTTTGCCATCCGTTGCAGGCCTGGGCAGATATGCTCACCCTCACCGAGCGATTCGGTGATCTCAAGGGACTCAAAATCGCCTACCTCGGCGATGGCAACAACATGGTGCAATCGCTCATGCTCACCGGCGCCGCGCTGGGTGTCTCGGTTGTGGCTGCGACTCCGGCTGAATACGCACCGGATGAAAAAGTTGTGCAGTATGCGCAGTGGATCGGCAACGGCAACGGCGCCACCATCAGCACCAGCACCGATGCCCACGAGGCTGTGAAGGGTGCGGATGTGGTGTACACCGATGTTCACGTAAGCATGGGGCAGGATAACGCCGCGCATCGCGCCGTTGCCCTCGCGCCGTACAAGGTCACTCCGGAAATTATGGAATCCGCCGGTTCCCAGGCCACGTTCATGCACTGCCTGCCCATGCACCGGGACGAAGAGGTGAGTAGCGATGTGGTCGATAGCCCACAGAGCATCATCTACGATCAGGCGGAAAATCGACTTCACATGCACAAGGCCCTCCTCGTGCACACATTGAGCTAGGCCATGATCACATCCACGAACCGGGTTCTGACATGGGCCGAAAATGACGAGGAGCACGAGTTGCGATTGATGGATTCGCTGATAGGAAGAAGTATTCTCTCCGATCTCAGCATCTCCCCAGAAGAACGCATGGCGATTCTGGATACTGCCAGCATGCTGAAGCGCACCCGCAACAAGCAGCTCAGCCATATGTGGTTGATGGGCAAAACTCTGGGCATGATCTTCCAGCATCCAAGCACCCGTACCCGCACTGCCATCCAGGCGGGGATGGAGCAGATGGGCGGTCAGGCGATCTTCCTTGGCGCTCAGGATCTGCAGATGAAGCGCGGAGAAACCGTGGCCGATACGGCCGCGATCATCAGTCGCTACGTGGATGCCATCGCGATTCGAATTGCGGATACCAACGAACTTATGGAGTTCGCGCGAGGAGCAACTGTGCCGGTTTTCAATGCCCTCACCACGCACGATCATCCGCTGGAGGCCTTGAGCGATGTGTTTGCACTTCGTGAACATTTCAGCACGCTGGAGGGCCTAACCTTCGCGTATCTGGGCGATGGCAACAACATGTGCCACAGCCTTATGCTCTCCATGATTGGCAGTGGAGTGAATGTGAATATCGCGTGTCCGCCAACGTTTGGACCGGATCCGCAAGTGGTTTCGCAGGCGCAGGCCTTGGCCAGTCAAACAGGAGCAAAGCTCACCTTCTTTGGCAGTGCCAACGAAGCAGTACGTGGTGTGGATGCGGTGTACACCGATATCCATGAGAGCATGGGGCATCAGGAAAATCCCCGAAAACTGATGGCGTTGGCCCCGTATCGGGTAACGCAGGACATCATGGCGCGAGCCAAACCGGAGGCGGTATTCATGCACTGCCTGCCGTTACGCCGCGGACAGGAAGTGGAGCCAGAAGTCGCGGATGGGCCACAGAGCATCATCTTCGATCAGGCCGAGGCCCGGCTTCACGTTCACAAGGCGGTGTTGCTGCAGGTGCTGCATGGCGATCGGAATCCGTTCTCGTCATGAGTCAATAGAGAATCCACAGCCGAGTGGTTCGGTTGGGAAGAAGTAGTCGGCGCGAGAGCGCACAAGGAGTAGAGAACATGGCTGCTACAGCTGTTTGCCCGGAATGCGATGCGGAAATCGAAGTTGCTGGCGTTGAAGTCGGTGAGATCGTGCCATGCGATGAGTGCGGCGCCGATCTGGAAGTCACTGGCGTGGATCCGGTGAAGCTCGAGCTGGCACCGGAAGAAGGCGAAGACTGGGGCGAGTAATTACACCGCTTCCATCCGCCGCGTAGGCCCCGGGCTTCATGCCCGGGCTCGAGGGGTGATGCATCAGGGGATACTCTCCCCGTGAAATTGGCGTCCCTTCCCGGGGGTAAACCCCGGGCCTACGTTTGGTTGTATTCATCCCAAACAGGGTGAGGTAAAGGAACAAACATGGCAATGGCAATTGGCGTGCTGTGCGCACGCGTGCGGGTAGAGGAAAAGCGGATTATGGCCACGCTGGAGAATTCCGGCGTGCTTACCATGCCCGTGCCCCCCGCAGCCATGCCCTTGCCCCCCGGACCCACCCTCCAGGATGTGCAGCGAATCATCCACGAAGCTCCTGGCTGCGAGGATGCGTTGCCCCTGGTGATGATCGATCGCATCGCGAATCGCGCCACAGGTCGTATCGTCAATCGTCTGTTGCGCGTGGCTGGCATCAGCATCATCGATGCAGGAGTTGCCAGCCGCCGTAACCGGCTGCAGGTCGCTTCGGTATGGGAATCCGCCGGCGTGCCTCGTCCGCGCACATTGGCGGCATTCTCGGAAAGCACTGCCTTGGCCGCCGCGAATCAGGTGGGTTACCCGGCAACTATGTTGCCGATGATCCATGGCAGCACCACGGCGACGTTGCTGGATGAAGACACAGCCGATGCCGTGATCGAACATCGTGTGGTGCTCGGCACGGATGAGGAAGAAGTGGTAATGCTCCAGGCTGGTGCATTGATCAGCGATACCGAGTGGTATCGCATTCACACCGCCGGGTTTCAGCCGATTGCCGTCGATGGCAACGAGATTCCGCCGATTGAGGCACAAGACCTCGCCGGCGAGGCAGCCAGAGTATTGGATGCCGGTTCCGTCGCGATAGATGTTGCCTTCATCGAAGGCAAATGGGTGGTGTGGGATGCCATTCCACTCGCAGATTTCCGTGGCGCCACGCTTCTTGGCGAAACCACGGTAGAGCAGGCAATAGCGAATCACGCGCTTGGAATTCTGCAGCAGCGAGAAGGGGAGGTGCGAGATGTCGCTCTCACCGTCTGAGTTCACTGCGCAGGAACAGGCCGATATCGAACTGTTGCGCTCGCTGGTAGCGATTCCCAGTCTTTCATATGAAGAACGCGACGCCGTGCAGTACCTTCGCGGTGTCATGCAGAGTCGTGGATTCGAACTCATCGATTCAGGGGCGGGTAGCGCCATTGGTCGGATTGGCTCGGGAGAGAAGCACATCGTACTTCTCGGCCACATCGATACCGTGCCCGGGCATATCCCGGTGGAAATCGTCGATGGTGTGCTGTGGGGACGTGGTGCTGTTGACGCCAAGGGACCTCTTGCCACCTTTGTGGCAGCGGCCAGCATGGCAGCCGAGCAGTTGAACTGCACCGTCACTGTGGTTGGCGCAGTTGGTGAAGAAGTCATTGGTTCACACGGTGCGCAGGAAGTGGCGAAGTGGGATGCTCCGGATTTCTGCATCATCGGTGAACCCAGCGGCTGGGATTCCGTTTGCCTTGGGTATCGTGGCTCGTATTCCATCATTTACAAACTGGTGAAAAGTTCCCGCCACACTGCCGGACCCGGCGATTCCGTTGCCCAGCAG
>JAFAEA010000031.1 GCA_023424355.1 Chloroflexota bacterium
GTGCAGGCGGCCGCATTCTCGGAGCAATTGGCCATCGCCAGAGAACTCAACCGGCCGGTAGTCATCCATATGCGCGACGCGGAATCCGAGATGTTGCAGATTCTGGAATCCGCCGCCAGCTTGCCGACGCTCATCTTCCATTCGTTTGATGGCAGCCAGCCGCTCATGGATTTCATCCTTGGCAGTCAAAGCTACGTGGGCATCGGTGGACTAGCCACTCGACAGAAATCTGAGGCCCTCCGGTCGCTGCTTAGTCAGGTGCCGCACGAGCAGATTCTGCTGGAGACCGATTCACCGTATCTTGTGCCCGCGAGGCAAAAGGATCGAAGAAACCAGCCAGCCCAGGTAGCAACCGTCGCGAATATGATGGCCGAGCACCTGAGTACTACTCCCGCTAACCTCGCCGAAATCTCAACGGCGAACGCTGAGCGTGTGTTTGGATTGCAACATGACTAACCCCACCTCCAACAAAATCGTTGTTCTCGCCTCCTCCAACAAAGGGAAGTTGCGGGAACTTCAACAGATCCTGGGCGATTCCGTGCAGGTTGTCTCCGCTGCGGAGCTGGATATAACCATGCCGGAAGAAACCGAGACGACGTTCGCGGGCAACGCGGCGCTCAAATCCCGTGCGGCTTTTGAGCAAACAGGTCACATCAGTCTTGCAGACGATAGCGGCCTTGAGGTGGATGCGCTCGGCGGTCGACCCGGGGTCTATTCAGCTCGTTTTGCTGGCGAAGATGCAAGCGATGAGCAGAACAACGAGAAGCTTCTTGCGGAGCTGAAATCCGTTCCAGAGGCCAAGCGGACTGCGCGATTCCGCAGCGCTATCGCAATCTCCTTTGACAATGGCGAAGCAACTATTTTCGAAGGTGCCTGTGAGGGATCGGTCGGGTTCGAACCCATCGGTAACAATGGATTTGGGTACGATCCCCTTTTTCGTTTGCCAGACGGACGCTCGTTCGGAGAAATCACGTCAGCCGAGAAAAATCCCATCAGCCATCGCGGTTTGGCGATGGCAAAGGCGATGCCATTCCTTATCAGGATACTGAGTAAGGATGGCCCGGTATGATCACCACTGCAGAACCGGCACGACTTCAGGAAGAGTTGATCTTTGGCTACCCGAGTTTTCGGAAGTGGCAATCCGAAATCAATCGCAAGAATCTCTTGCCACTCATCGGTGTTGCCGGAACCCGCGGCAAAAGCACTGTCGTCCGATTGATTGAGTCAGTTCTAAATCATCTGCAATTTCGGACCGCCACCTGGACCGACGTCGGTGTACAGATCCACGGCCGCACCCAGCGCGCAGAACTCGCCGGCTGGGGACGAGCGCTCACACGTCTGGCTGAACATGGCCTGGATATTGGGCTCCAGGAGCTGGATTGGGCTGCTGTGAGTGTTGCCGGGTTACCAACGGAGATGTATCCGGTGATGGTGCATACCGGCCTCCGCGAGCACACCGATTCCAGCGATTTCTCCAGCCGTCTCTACCTTGGGCTGAGCGGCACGATGAAGTGTGTCGACGCAACCCATTACGACGGTATCATCGTTGCCAATGGCGACGACAACTTTGTACTCGATTCGCTGGAAGATACCGATGCCACGGTAATTCTGGTATCGCAATCGTCCGAAACCCCCAATCTTATCCGGCACCTGGATGCTGGAGGCTCTGGAGTCTGGGTCGAGAACGGCGAGTTTAGACTCGGTTCGCGCAAACACTCAGTTGGATTCGGCAGAGTAGAAGATTTCCCGCTGACCTTCGATGGCGAAGCATCGTTCAATACCAAGAACATCATGCTTGCGGCGGGCACACTCCACGCGATCGGAGTGGATCTACCGACCATTCAGCGCGTATTTAGTACCTTTAGAGCAGCGTGGGATATTCTCCCCGCATCGATGAACCTCTATCACTATAACGAAGCGCGCGTGGTGATTGATCAACTTGCACCATCGTGGATTCTGAAGGATGTGCTGCGGGTACTCAATCCCGGCGGCAAGCGCCGACAAATCACCATGGTCGGAGATCTCTCCTGGATCGAGGCCGACGAGGTTGAAGAAGTTGGTAAACTTCTCGGCCGCAACGGCGGTGTAATCGTGATGCATGGCGAAAACGATCCGGAACTGCTCGCGCAGTTCAAGCACGGTCTCGCAAGCAATCCGTACCCTCCCCTGCTCAGCACATTGCCGACTGAACGCCGGGCAATTAATCGGGCGTTCAAGGCGCTCAAACCAACCGATGTGCTGATCTTGCTCACCACCAGAGATTCCGCGGCAGCACACAGGGCGGTTCGCCGTCAGCTCGCCGCCCTGGATGAATGAGTCAAAGGCTATTTTTTAGAACATATGGGATATGTCGCCTAGACAGGAATTGGCTCGCGCAGCCACACCGATTCGGCTCCCAGCATCTCCTCGACCGCATCCCTAAACGCATCACTGAACTCGACCGTCAGACTGCGCGATTTGAATGGCCGAACCGTTCCCTGGAAGCGAACCATCAGCTCAAGCGGATACGGACCCCAGAACTCTCTGGCGATTCGCTCCAGCTGCTGTAGCTTGTCGATATCCTGAATCTTGTCTCCAGAGATCTGAACATCAATCACCACTGTAGGCTCCGCGACCTTTGGAACAACCGGCGTTGGCAGATTGCGGCTCATGGATTCCAGAAGCATTTGCTTCTGCTCGCCGCGCTCCTCTACCTTGCCTTCGATCACCAGAATCTGATCTGGCTCCAGGAATTCGCTGGCTTCACCGTACTTGTTCGGGAAGATCACCACTTCGATGGATCCCGTAAGGTCCTCGACTTCCACAACTGCCATTGTCTTGTTGGTCTTGGTTGTGATTCGCCGCACCGATTTGATCATGGCGACGATCTTGGCCGATTGCTCCGACGTCATGCCATTGATCGCCATGATGGTTCGGAATCCGAACGGCAATTGATCACCAACGATTTCCCGAATCGGATGGCTACTGATATACAGGCCGAGAACCTCTTTCTCCCATTCAAGGATTTGTTTCTGATCTGCCTCGTCGACGATGGGCAGCGTAGTACCCAACTCTTCTTCGCTGGTATCCGCAATCAACTGGCCAAACATATCCATCTGGCCGCGATTCTTCGCCTTCTGGCGTTTTTGGGCAGCAGAGGCCAACTGCTCCATCCCAACAAGTACCTGGGCACGATGACCATACTCGTCCAGCACACCGGCCTTGGCGAGACTATCAATCATGCGCTTGTTGCCGCTGTTCCAATCCATGGCATCGCACACGGCATCGAGCGTCGGGAAGTGCTTGTCATCCCGCTCGTTTCGGGCCCCGATGACGCTGAGCAATGCCCCACGCCCCACGCCTTTAACAGCTCCGAGACCGAATCGAACCGCTTCTGAGCCGTCTTCCTGCTTCTCTACAATGAAATCGATATCGCTCTTGTTGATATCCGGCGGCAACACGGGAATGCCAGCCTTTATGCACTCGGCCACGTTGGTGACCGTTTTCTCGGAAGAATCGATTTCCGTGCTCATGAGCGCTGCCATGAACTGCGCCGGATAGTGTGCCTTCATGTAGGCAGTCTGGGCGGCAATCACACCATACGCGGCACTGTGAGACTTCACGAATCCGTAACCAGCGAACTTCTCGATCATGTCCCACACATTGTTCGCGTCTTTTTCGCTGATGTTGTTTTCGGCAGCACCCTGAACAAAACGTTCCTTGTACTCCATCATTACTGCCGGCAGCTTCTTACCCATCGCCTTACGGAGTCCATCCGCTTCGGCCATGGAGAAGCCGGCAAGCACATTGGCGATGAGCATTACCTGCTCCTGGTAGAGGGCAACGCCGTAGGTTTCCTCCAGTACGGTTTCGAGGGTCGGGTGCGGGTACTCGATTTTGAGCCGACCGTGTTTACGACCAATGTAATCAGGAGCAAGTTCCATCGGTCCCGGACGAATGAGCGCCATCAGCGCGATGATATCGTCGAAACTCTTCGGCTTCACATCCACGGTCATGCGGGTAGTCATGCCACCTTCCAGCTGGAAGACGCCGAATGTATCGCCCCGCTGAAGCAAGGCAAATGCCTTCTCGTCCTCCATTGGAATCTCATCAAGCGTGATTTCGGCACCTGCCTGGTTTGCGAGATCGACTGCTCGACCAAGAACGGTGAGCGTCTTGAGACCGAGGAAGTCCATCTTCAGCAGACCGAGATCCTCAAGGTGCCCCTGAGTCCACTGGGTGGTGACATCAGTGCGTCCCTTACCCGTAAGCTGCAGCGGTACATGCTCGACAAGCGGATCACGAGAGATCACCACACCGGCGGCGTGCTTACCCGGGTGGCGGGATAGCCCCTCCACCTTCCTGGCGGTATCGATGAGTTCCTTCACGGCTGGCTCATTTTTATATGCGGCCGCGAATTCCGGAACCTCTTCAAGCGTCTTGTCGATGGTGGCCTTGGGATCGGCCGGAACCATCCCCGCAATGCGATTGGCTTCCGAAATTGGGTATTCCATCGCACGAGCGCAATCCTTGATCGCAGCCTTGGCTTTCAGGGTACCGAACGTACCGATACCAGCCACGCGATCTTCGCCGTACTTCTGCACGACATACTCGATCACCTCACCGCGGCGATCGTCGGCAAAGTCGATATCAATATCCGGCATGGAAATACGGCTCGGATTGAGGAATCGTTCAAACATGAGGTTGTGCTTGAGTGGATCCAGTCCAGTGATATCGAGTGAATAGGTCACGATACTACTGGCGGCAGAACCACGACCTGGTCCCACCAGAATGCCATTCCGCTTGGCGAAACTCACGAAATCCCACACGATGAGGAAGTAGTTGGTGAATCCCATATTGGCTATGACGCCGAGCTCGTAATCGAGTCGTTCGCCGATTGCGCCATCCATGGTGCCGTACTTCTGCATCACGCCTTCGGTGCACAGCTGGCGCAGATATTCCTCCGAAGAGAGGCCGTTCGGCGTCTCGAAGTCTGGAAGTTGATAGCCACCAAACTCGAGGTTCACATTGCACATCTCGGCGATGCGAATCGTGTTGGAGAGCGCTTCCGGATGATCCGGGAACAGCAGCGCCATCTCCTCGGGACTCTTCAGATAGAATTGATCCGTATCCTGCTTGAGCCGATTTGGATTGTTGATATTGGTGTTGGTGCCAACGCAGATGAGAATGTCCTGCGCTGAAGCATCGTGCTGATTGCAGTAGTGCACATCGTTCGTGGCCACCAACGGCAAGTCCAGCGATTTGGAGAGTTCCAACATCGCCTTGTTGGTCATATGCTGCTCGGCAAGTCCGTGATCCTGCAGCTCAATGTAAAAGCGTTCTTTACCGAAAATCTCGGCAAGCGCACCGGCATAGCTTCTCGCCTTCTCCGGCTGGTGATTCAAGAAATTGTTGGCGACCGGACCGCCCAGGCAGGCAGAAGTCGCAATGATGCCTTCATGATGTCGTTGGAGCATCTCCATATCCACACGAGGGCGGTAATAGAAACCTTCCAATGATGCCTGACTGGCGAGCTTGATGAGATTTCGATAGCCAGTTTCATTTTCCGCAAGCAGCAGCAAGTGGTAGTTCTTGCGGTTGGATTCCCTGGCGGAGCCTTCTGCCAGGTAGGCTTCCATCCCCATAATCGGGTGCATACCAGCTTTGGTGGCTGCCTTGTACCAATCCATAGATCCATACATCACGCCATGGTCAGTCACGGCCATGTGGTTCATACCCATTTGCTGGGCGTTGGCGATGTAATCGTCTACGCGGCCCATACCATCGAGAAGCGAGAACTCGGTATGAAGATGAAGGTGGGCGAATTCTGCCATTTGCGGGGATGTCCTTAACGATACAACTCCGGCGAACCCTGAACGGAATGGGTCACCGGAGTTGCGAATGACCTGTCATCTGGCTTCATGCTGGCGGGCGGGGAACTCACCTGCATGGACAACAGTTCGTTTTGCGGAGCTTAGGCTACCGAAACGCGATCGTTGTCTTTCAATACCAGTCGTGCCTGTTCCGCGATTACACGAAGCACCTGGCGCATTGTCTGACGGTAATCATCGGGCATTGAGCTGTTCTGGAGCAAGGCCAAA
The DNA here is from genome assembly GCA_023424355.1 of Chloroflexota bacterium. Lineage (GTDB taxonomy): Bacteria > Chloroflexota > Chloroflexia > Thermomicrobiales > UBA6265 > UBA6265. The sequence goes on from JAFAEA010000031.1 coordinate 6,081, forward strand.
ACATCAGTGATCTCCGGCTCGCCAGATAGCAAGCTGGAAACTTCCTGTGGAAGGAAACCGGCCGAGGCCAAAAGTTCATCCTGCTGTAGGCGCTCGAGGCCCAATGCATCAGCAAGCTGCTGCACGGCATCTCGAGTTGGGGTGCGTGCACCACTCTCCAATCGACTCACATAGCTGTGGTCGAAACCGGCGCGCTCGGCCAGTTTGCTCTGGGAGACTCGTCGAGTCTCGCGATAACGCTTGAGTGTCGCACCGAATTGAACACTTGCCTGCATGATGAACCCCACCTCGATCGTGCCACATCGGCACACATTTCTTGCCGTTCCGCCACACATTGCCGTTTGGTCACGACTGTTTCGTAGCGATGACTCGATAGTACATGGCAGTTGCCAACCTGTCAATAGGTATGTACGTACTATCCACGGCAATCACACCACGGCTGGCAGATTGGGCTATCTGCCCGGACTCGCAACACTTCCACTGTCACGTTCTTCGGATTGCTGGCGCCAACTGTCGTTGCACTGTCGGTACGGTGGAAATACAGCCGAATTCTATGGGATATGAATACCTGGATCGTGTGGGATAGCACCTCTGAGAGCGCAGGAACGATTGGTATACTCGTTACAGACACGAGGGCAGTGTCGAAGAATCTGTCGTTTTCTTCCGCTGACCACCTCGAAAGTAATCATCCCCTGAGAGGACTCCACAGTTGACCACTATCGAAACTCGATCGTTGCGGGGCGCATCGCCAGCTGGCATGCTGCGACAAACTATTTCCAATGCAAAAGATCTGTATGCCGAGCAACGCGGCCAGGGAGCTGTGCTGGCAACAGTACTGGTGGGTAAAGATGGAGCGGCGCTTGCATACCGAGCATCCATCGAACGCACATTCAAGAAGGTCGAGATCGAACATCGGAAGGTCGAGCTGGATGCATCAATCACCAACGAGCAGTTGGGAGATGCTCTCCGATCGCTCAACAACGATCCGGATATCACAGGCATTCTCGTATTGATGCCCCTGCCGGAGCACCTCGATTCGCACGTGATTTTGGAAACACTCTCTCCATTGAAAGATGTGGATGGCATCACCCCGGTCAACTCCGGGCGCCTGCATCTTGGTCTCCCGAGCCTGAAGCCAAGCACACCTGCCGGCGGCCTGGAATTGCTTCGCTACTATGGTGTGGAACTCGAGGGCGCGAATATCGCAGTCGTGGGCCGGAGCAATGTTGTTGGCCGACCGTTGGCCACCATGCTGACTCAGGCAAACGCCACGGTCACACTTCTCCACACAAAATCCAAAAACCTCGCCCAGCACGTGCGCCGGGCAGAAATCGTGTGTGTCGCAGCAGGAGCCGCCGGACTGATTACTGGCAAGATGCTGCGCAAGGGAGCGCTGGTGATTGATTTCGGTGTAAACGTCAACGACGCCGGCAAGGTGGTTGGCGATGCCGATGTCGCCAGCCTGGAAGGCATCGCTTCTGCATACACACCGACACCTGGCGGAACAGGCCCTGTCACAGCGATGGTGTTGGCCAGGAATGTTCTCGCAGCTGGCTTCGCACAATTAGAAGGAACGCTGGACGCACTGCAAGAGCTGGCGAGCATGCTCCAGTGCCCGCTCCCGGATGTATCCGAATTTCTGGAGCCATTGAAACTCGAAGAGCCAGTTGGGGACTAGTACATGACCAAACCAATCGCAAAGTGGATAGCAAGACAGTTCCAGAATTGGTCACTTGCATCCGACGGGATTCGGATAACCATTGCAGCGATTGGAGCCTCTCTTGTACAGGTGATACTTCTTCGTATTTTCGTGGACGCAGCTGGTTGGCTACCTGACGAAATTACCAGAAGTCCAGTCTCCGTCTTCTTCTGGTTCTTCCTTTGTTGCGTTTGCTACACGATTCTCACTCAGGCGACTTTCTGAGGACTCACCAGTCAGGAACTTCGCGAACGACTCAAAAGCTCCAAGCCAACAGAGCGGCACCCTCTTGTTGCGTTTGTATATGGGGAGTCGGGCACCAGTCACGCCACGATGTTTTCATTTCTGGCATTAGCGAGTGTGGGAGCAGTTGCATATTGGCAGGATCCCAATGACAACAGAACTTTTGAAACGCTCATGCAAACATTTTCGCTGCTCACTGTGATCGGAGCCTGGGTTTCGAATGTTGCGTCGTTCGCAGTGCAATACGCGCGGGAAGATGCCGATAGTGAACAATCAGAGTTTGCATTTCCAGATACGGAAGAACCGATATGGGCAGACTACGTATCTACGGCTGCAATGGTTTCCGCCTCGCTCTCTCCCGGTAATGTGCAAGTACGCACGAGAAGTCGTCGAAACCTCGTGGCAATCAACACGGTTATCGCCTTCACATTCAACACGGTTATCATCGCGCTATTGATTGCAGCGATCATGTAATCATTTTTCGGAATGTTTTGACACGTGATCAATTCATGACTAGAATGTACGTACAGTCCCTATGGACTGATGTTTCATCACGGCTGTTTTCAATGTGTGAGTATCGCTGCGGGGCTTTATTCACTTCCCGATTGGGACAGACGGTTTGCATGGACGAGCGTTACGCGTTGCGGGGCGTTGTATCGTATCGCTGCTTACAGATGACCATCAGTCTTGCAGGGACTGTCTCGTTAACCCGACAACCACAAAAACGCCGGAGGAGAAATCCTCCGGCGTTTTTTCGTTGGTAGCCCGTAGGGGATTCGAACCCCTGATCTCCGCCTTGAGAGGGCGGTGTCCTAGGCCGCTAGACGAACGGGCCATGCTGCAATGCAACAGCCGATATGTTACACGATAAGTACGCCCTGATACAAGGAGAATTGCGCGGAATGTTTAGATTTCGTTGAGATGAATCTGTTCCAGATGCTCGAGCTCCGGATGATCGAGCGTCCCCTCGACTGCGGAGGTGAGCAGGAGTTGGCGATCACTCTCGGCAATACTGCCCAGCAACCAACTTGCGTGCGAAGAATCGAGCTCCGAAAGCGCGTCATCCAGCAGCAGTACGGGCTTCTCACCCGTCATCTCCTCGATGATATCGGCTTCGCTCAGCTTCAATGCAATCACACCCAATCGCTGTTGGCCTCGTGATCCGAAGGCTGCCAAACTTCGTTCGTTGATACGGAACGCGAAATCGTCTCGTTGTGGACCGATTGTTGTGGTGCCGCGGCGAACATCCTCTGTTCGTGCCGATTCCAAATCACGCGCAAACCGATCTCTCACTGCCGAGATCAATTCGTTCTGATCCTCGAACTGATGGATGACCGTTGCCACTTTCGGAAGCCCTGGCAGGTACTCCACATCGGCCGTGTGATTCACAAGAAGCTCAGATGCCCACTTCTGCATCTGATCTGCCAATGCCCTGGTCACTCGCGCACGGTGCGCCACCAGGAAGGATCCGTGCTCGATGAGCTCGTCGTCCCAGAAACCAAGCTGAGCCGCCACCTGAGGATCATTCGGGCGCACTCCATCTCGGGAGAAGCTCCTCAGCAATCCGTTTCGCTGCGAGAGAACTTTGGTGTATCGGCTACTCGCCTGCATGTAATGACGGTCGATCTGCGAAATGAGGATATCAAGCTGGCGCCGACGATCGGCTGGTGGACCGCCCACGAGCTGCACATCTTCCGGAGAGAACTCCACGACCTTGAGCGTGCCAACCATGGTGGCCGCGCGCACACTCCGGTCATCCACCAGGCAAGTCTTACGGGATCCGGCACCACTCGTGGTCGCTTCCAGCCGAATCTCGAGATCGTGCTCGTCGCTCGAGGTGACCACGTGAGTGGAAATGCGAGCGTACGGATCGACCCCGTACATTTCGCCACTTTCCCAGCGAATCAACTCTCGCTCAACTCCGGCTCGTGGCGATTTCGTTGTTGCGAGCAACAATAGCGCCTCCAGAAGACTGGACTTGCCGGAAGCATTCTTCCCGACAACTCGCAACCCTGCTGGAGGCACCGTGAGCCTAAGATTCTGATAGCGACGAAATTCGTCGAGATGAAGCCTGGTGACGTGCATTCGGAGTGCTGAGCCTATCCGCCGATCACCATTGGCATGATCACATGTGTGCAGTTCTGGTTGTCGCTGCTGCGGACAATTCCGGCGGCGTTCGGACCATTCAGGCCAATCATCACCTGTCCACTTCGCAGCACACCAAGCACGTCTGTGAGGTAGTGGCTATTAAACGCCACTCGCATCTCGGTGCCGGTCACGCTAGCATCCACAAAGCTCTGGCTATTGCCTCGTTCGGCGGCGGTAGCGGAGATCTCAACACTACCTGGTGTCAACTCGTCGGCTCCCGGCTGGATGGTGAGATACACAACATCATTGTTCTCGCGCGCGAAGAAGCTGCTTCGGCGTACAGCCTGCTGCAGGGATTCGCGACCGATATCGATGCGAGTATTCACTTCCTTCGGCACAATCTGCTTCACATCCGGGAAGGTACCATCGATAAGGCTGCTAACCCACTCGGTATCCCCGACTCGCGCCACCAGTTGACTGCGATTGGCGGTAAGCGACAGGCGGATGCTGCCATCGAAATCGCCGATGATACGGGCGAATTCTCTGTAAGCACGTGCCGGAATGATGAAATCGTGGCGACCATCAACTGCGGATTCCAGCTCCTGATCGATGACGGCCATGCGGAAGCCATCGGCAGATGCCAGGGTCATAGTGTTGCCATCGAAGCGAGTCAGCACACCAGCCAGCACAGGACGGCTCTCATCGGTCGCGGCCGAGAACTCGACCATGGCGATCGATTCGCGCATCAACTGGCCGTTGATATCCACGGTGAAACCGTCGCCAGAAACAGACGGGAGCACTGGAAAGTCATCGGCATCGAGGCCGTTGATCGTGGCCTTGTCGCGGCCAGATTGAACGGTCAGCGACATGCGCACAGTATCGGCGTTCATTGAAACTTCGCCAGCCGGCAATGTGTTCACGAACTCGGAAAGCAGGCGGGCATCGACTGTAAGCGCGCCCTCCTCCTCGATGGATGCATCAATCCAGGTGGTGACACCTACGGCCATATCCGTGGCGGCAATTTTCAGGCGACCCTGATCGGTGCTAAGCAGAACATTACTCAGTACGGGTAGTGTGGAACGAGAAGCCACGGCGCGGCTAACACGATTCAATCCACGCTGAAGTTGTTCCTGAAGGCAAGAGACCTTCACGGGCCACCTCACTTTGTGCTGATTCCAAAAGGCGGAGCCTGACCTCCAGACCCGCAGCAGAAGTTCACTGGCAGCGTATGCTGCAGTACTTTGTTTCCGTATTGTCGCACGAAATGCGCCCAAACGCATTGATCATTGCCCAAAATTAACGATCTATAACCAATCTCTCTCCAAGTGTTGACAATCAAGAACAGGTGTTCTACTATACGGACATGAGAACACCCGTTCTAGTTGACCATGCGGAGGCAGAACCAATGTCGCAGCAAGCGTTCGATCCAAACCAATACATGAGCAAGGTCAAAGGTCGTGACTATCTGGAAGTGAAGTGGCGCATCGCCTGGATGCGCTCGGAACAACCGGATGCGATTCTGGAGACCGATCTTGCTTCCCACGCAGAAGGTCGTGCGATCATGCGGGCTCGGGTTACCTTCCCTAACGGGGCTTCGGCTTCCGGTTGGGGCAGTGAAACCGTGAGCGCGTTTGAGAACTACATTGAGAAGGCAGAGACCAAGGCAATTGGCAGGGCCCTGACCGCACTGGGATACGGTACGCCTGTGTCCATGGAAGCACCTGTGCAGGAACCGTCGCGGCCACGAGTCATGGCTGGCCAGCAGTCGAACGCATTTCTGGCCACACCTCCGCAGAAATCGAGGATTCAGCGATTGGCCTCCGAGGCAAATCTGGATGAGTCCTCGCTGGAATCGCTCATTCAGGAGCACACTGGCGAATCACTTTCTTCCATAAATAAGCGACAGGCCAGCGGAATTATCGATCTGCTTGAAAGCCGACGCATGGCGCCGCAACGAGCATCATGAGAAAGGAAAAGACCATGAGAATCATTTCCTCCAATCCAGACATCGCGGAGAACCGCACATACGTGCAGGAACTCGAAGTCAGATTGCATCACGGTGATCAGCTGATTCGTCAGTTGGAGGCCGAGCAACAGCCAGTTGATCACCTCGTTGAGCATTGGCTCAAGCTTCTTCGGGAATACGAAGATGCATTCCGGGCCGAACAGAACGCCGCCTAACTTCCCCAAACCCCCTTTTCCAACGCAAAACCCTCGATTGTCGGCCAATTCCGCAATCGAGGGTTTTGTGTGTTCGGAATCCGAATCGAGATTACTTCTCGTTTACGGTGACCTTCTCAAGGGTTACTGGCTCGATCGGAGCAGAGTTCTCGCCGCTGCGAGATCGACCCACTGGTACAGAAGCGATTGCATCCACAACATCAATACCATCGATGACCTTACCGAAGATGGTGTAGTTCGGCGGCAGCGGGTAATCGGCGTGCATGATGAAGAACTGGCTACCGTTGGTGTTCGGGCCGGCATTCGCCATAGCCATGGTGCCCTTGGTGTACTGCTTCTTCACTGGCTCGTCGGCAAACTTGTAGCCAGGGCCACCAGCACCGGTACCGGTCGGATCGCCACCCTGCAGCATGAAGCCACTGATGATTCGGTGGAACACGGTGCCATCGTAGTACCCCTCTTTGGCGAGGTTTACGAAGTTGTTCACGGTGTTCGGAGCATCTTCTACGTAGAACTCAACGGTCATTTTGCCGTGGCTCGTCTGAAGATCGGCGGTGTAGGTCTTGTCCGCCTCAAGATTCATGTCAAATGGTTTGGACCACTGCTTGGCCATGGTATGCCTTTCATATACTGCGGCGGGCAGCGTTGCCGGCCGCGCCAATTCTAGGAACCAGAGTCCTGATTCACGTCGATTCCCGCCATCCCGAGAGCCTCGGCATTGGCAGACATCGCTTCAATGATAACGCCTACGTGCTCGTTGAAGTCGACTCCGAACTCTTCAGCCCCTTGCTTCAGCTCATCCCGATGGATTGCAGCAGCAAACGCCTTGTCCTTCATTTTCTTCGTGACCGAACTAACTTTCACATCCTTCACCGCCTTGGATGGGCGAACCAGCGCCACCGCTGAAACAAATCCGGTGAGCTCATCAACCGCGAACAGCCCGCGGTCGTATAGAGTTGTGCGGGGGTAGTTCTCGTCCATACCATGAGCGAGCAAGGCATCGGCCAGCCATTCTGGCCAGCCATTGTCACGGAGAACCTGTGAGCCCACCTTGGTGTGCTCATCCAGTGTGGGGTGCTTTTCGTAATCGAAATCATGGAGAAGTCCGAGAATGCCCCAGGCTTCAACCGGTTCGCCGAGCGTCTCAGCGTATGCTCGCATGGCGGTCTCCACCGAAAGGCAGTGCTTGCGCAGAC
>JAFAEA010000055.1 GCA_023424355.1 Chloroflexota bacterium
GAGTAGGATAGTCTTCGCGCACGACCTGCGCGAGACTCTCTAGCTCAATGGCAGAGCAGTGGACTTTTAATCCATTGGTTCCGGGTTCGAGTCCCGGGGGAGTCACCACCAGAAAATCAATCTGCCACGCCATACCCATCAAATTTCGGGTCAACTCCTTCTGCTCGTGAACAAATCCGCCAGTTCGGGTACATTTACTAAGGAATTGGATTCGAAATCGAACAAACTGGTGGAACTCACGTGCAGGCGATCACCGATTATCATGCCAAGCTTTTTGCGTATCAACTTACCCAGCGGGTGCAGGGGGATCATGCCGATCGCCTGACGACCTCCATCATGGATTCTTCGGTGGATCTCAACCCCCACCAGGTTGATGCCGCGCTCTTCGCTTTTCAATCTCCGCTCTCAAAAGGCGTGGTTCTGGCCGACGAGGTTGGACTCGGCAAAACCATCGAGGCCGGACTCGTCATCTCCCAGATCTGGGCAGAGCGGGCGAGAAAAATCCTCGTGATTACACCTGCCAGCCTGCGAAAACAGTGGGAAGCCGAACTGCAGGAGAAGTTCCACCTGCCAACAATGATTCTGGAAGGTCCCTCGTTCAACGCGGCCATCAAGGCCAACCGGTTTGCGAATCCGTTTGATCAAAAGAATGAGCGAGTTGTCATCTGCTCGCTGCCATTTGCCGCTTCCAAACCCGACTATCTGGCAAAGATTCCCTGGGATCTGGTGGTGATCGACGAGGCGCACCATCTTCGCAGTGCACGTGGGGTTCGCCACCGGGCCATCAAGGAATCGATCAGCGCTTCCAAGATGTTGCTGCTCACAGCCACACCGCTGCAGAACAAGTTGGACGAACTTTGGAGCTTGGCATCACTCATCGATGAGCACAGCTTTGGTGAGATCGCGGCGTTCCGCAAGCGCTACTCTCCGCCACTATCCAATGCCGATTTCGCAAACCTGCGCGAGCGTTTGGCGCCGATGGTGCAGCGAACGCTCCGCAAACAGGCGAGTGAGTTCATTCAGTTCACCGATCGCAAGCCGATGGTGCAGGAGTTTACTCCAACTCCGGAGGAAATGGAGATCGCGATTGAGGTGCAGGAGTTTCTCCTCGAAACCTCCTTCGCCATGCCAAAAGGGCAGCAACATCTCATGACCATGATGCTGCAGAAACTCGCGGCGTCCTCCACATTTGCCATCTCCTCGGCGCTCAGAACCATCGCCAAACGGCTCAAGCGAGAACTCTCCGAACTTCCTCCGCTCGATCTGGATGAGGCGTTTGCGGACGATATCGATGAGTTTGACGAGATTCTGGAAGAGTGGGATGTGGATGAAGTGATCCCCGATTCTCCGAGACTCTCGAACAACGAGCGGATTGTGATGCAACGCGAGATCGAGAAAATCGAGGCTATGGCCGCGCGTGCCGAGCGCATCAACCACAACGCCAAGATGGACGCGCTCAAACAGGGGTTGCGGCTGGCTTTCGCGAAGTTGAATGAACTTGGCGCGCCGAGAAAGGCACTCATCTTCACCGAATCTCGCCGCACGCAGGACTACATTCGCCGCGAGCTCGAAAGCGATCCCGAGTTCATGCCCGGACTCATGACATTCGATGGCTCGAACAGCGATCGGATGTCCACTGAAATCTACAACCAGTGGCGCCAGCGCCATGCGGGAACGGACAAAGTCACTGGCACCCGATCCGCCGATGTGCGCGCCGCCCTGGTGGAATACTTCCGCGATGAAGCGCAAATCATGATCGCCACCGAGGCAGCCGCCGAAGGCGTGAACATGCAGTTCTGTTCGCTCGTGATCAATTACGATCTCCCCTGGAACCCGCAGCGAATCGAACAGCGCATCGGTCGATGCCACCGGTACGGACAAAAGTTCGATGTGGTGGTGCTGAACTTCCTGAACAAGGAGAATCCGGCCGATCAGCGTGTGTACGAGTTGCTGAACGAGAAGTTCCATCTTTTCGAAGGGGTATTCGGCTCCAGCGATGAGGTGCTCGGCAGCATCGATTCCGGTATCGATTTCGAGAAGCGAGTGGCCAAAATCTATCGAGAGGCCAGAACCAGGGCGGAAATCGATGCCAGTTTCAACCAGATGCAGCTCGATTTCTTCGATGTCATCGAAACCCAGCGCATCAACACCGAACAGAAATTGCTGGAGCACTTCGATGAGAATGTGGCCGAACGGTTCCGCACCCGTCGATCCCAGCTCGATAGTTCGCTCGATCGCACCGAGCGGATGTTCATGGCGCTCACCAGGCACGAACTGGATGGCGCCGCCAGGTTTATCGATGATCGCACCTTCGAGCTGCAATCTCCGCCTGTACATGCTGCGACAGGCATCTATCATCTGGTTGCCCGCAACGGATCGGAGGATCCCAAGGGGCATCTCTATCGCCTCAGCTCACCGCTGGCCGAGCATCTTCTCGAACAGGCTCGCAGCCGCAATCTCTCTCCCGGGCACGTGGAGCTGGATCTCACGGGGTACGGTCGGCGATTATCCAGCCTGGAAAGTTTGCCGGTAAAATCCGGATGGCTCTCCGCAAGTTATCTGCAAATCGTGATGGACGCCGGCAGCGAGGATCACAAGCTGCTCCACGCGGTGACGGATACCGGTACTGTGCTCGATGAGGGTCAGGTGCAAGATTTGCTCCGCATCGGTGCGAAATCGGCGGGCGAGGTACAGGTTCCGGATGATGTTCAGCAACAATTGCACTCCGGTATCGATGACGAAAAGGTGCTGGTGATTGAAGCGCTGGACAAGCGCATCGATGAATGGCTTGAGCAGGAAACAGCCAAACTCGACGACTGGACCAAGGACCGCGTCACCAATATCGAGTTGGAGATTGAGAAGGTGGAGAGGGAGATCGATCAACTCGAGCGCGAGCTCCGACTTCGCGGCGGTAGCCAAAAAGAGAAACACGCGCTGCGCATGGAAATCGCCAGAAAGAAGGAGCACTCGTACGATCTGGAGGACCGCAACCGCCAGAAGCGCCGCGAAATCCGCGACGCCCGCAGCGAACTGCTGGACCAGGCGTATGAACGCATCCACAAGGAAAGCACGCAAACACCGCTCTTCACGTTCCGTTGGACGATGACCTGACCACTACACACGTAGACCCGAATATCGCCGCCCCGATCGATTCGTCATCAGGTAGGGCGCGGACCTCCGCATCACCGGGCGACCACTCTTGGTGGTGACCATCGCGATGCGGTGTAGTCCCCCCGGCGGGGAACCAATTCCGAATGGCGGAATCTCGCCATTCGGAATTCGATCCTCAACCCGGGGATAAGGGCTCGCTAACGCTTCTCGCTGCGCTCGGCCGCCTTCGGCACCCCGGGCCTACGTCTGGGTTGTGTGGTGGCGGACTAGGTCTCCGTCGCCGGTCAGGGGCCCCACCGCCCAACTTCCTGGTACACCCCATCCCGCAGCTCCAGCCAGAGCAGCGTATCGACGGTCCAGGGTGCGAAGAGATTCAATTCCCCAACCGCTGCATCAATCATCGACTCATCGGCTTTCGATCCATACCGCACCACGGTGACGTGCCAATCCCACTCGGTGCGTTGTTCCGGGAACTGATAGTGGGTGCCATCGAACAACCGCGCTCTTGCGGCATCGAGTTCGTCCGTATCGCTCACCTGCACATATCGCGTGCGATCCGGATTGGCGAACACGTGCACATCGTTGAGGCGGACGGTTACCGGCGCCGGAAATGCGTGGCGGATTTGCCGCTCCACCGCGTCCAGATCGGCATCTTCGAAAATGGCCCAGTACATCATGGTGGCGTGGGGTGGCAGGCGCCTGGCCTGCTGCGGATCGTGCTGTTCTCGCCACGCCTGGATGCGATCCCCAATCTCGCCTGTCACGGGTGCGACGATCACGCGTCGACCATCCTGAGAGCTGGTCATTGCGTATCTCCGTACTTCGCGATAAATGCTTCCAGATCGTTCAACTCGTCAAATCGCTCCTCGAGCTGTTCGCGACTCCAATCCCACCAGGCAATTCGCTGCAGCTGCGCGGCCACATCGGCCGGGAATCGCTCCCGAATCACCTTCGCCGGCACGCCGCCGACAATGGTATATGGGGCAACATCCTTCGTCACCACGGCCTGCGAGCCGATGATGGCACCATCGCCCACGGTGACTCCCGGCATCACAATGGCAGCGTGTCCGATCCAGACATCGTTGCCGATGGTGACGTGGTGATCGCGTCGCCACTGGAAGAATTCGGAATCGTCCTCGCCAAAGCCGAACATCTTGCGTCGGTAGGTCATGTGATGCTGGGTCACGCGCCACATGGGGTGATTACCCGGATTGATGCGCACATGTGAGGCGATGCTGCAGAATTTGCCGATGGTGGCATAGGCCACCTGGCCATCGCCGGCGAAGTAGGTGTAATCACCGATGGTGCTCTCGTTGATGCTGGTGTTCTTGCCGATATCGGTCCACTCGCCGAGCTGGCTGTCGTGGATTTTGGCGGTTTCGTGGATTGTCGGCTCTACACCAAGCATTTTGTCGGTACTCACGGCACTACACTCCTGCTGTTACTGGCGAACGTGAATCGATTTGGGCACCGGATTCCCGACTAATCATCGCTCCGGCAAAGTGGAAGGCCTGCTTGCCTCCCACAATGGTGGTTTCGCAGTGCGGCCAACCGGCGTCGTCCACGCGAACGATGCAGAGATCGCCCAGCTTGCCGATCTCGAGGGTGCCGCGATCATCCATGCCAACGGCCTTCGCCGGATTGGCGGTGAGCATCCGCACGGCCGCCGGCAACTCCAGCGCGCCCTCGGAAACGAGATGCCATGCCGCCGGCAACAGACTCGGGCTGTGGTAATCACTGCAAATGATATCCGCCAAACCTTCGTTCACCAGATCGATCGCATCCTGATTGCCGCTTTGGCTGCCTCCACGCACGATATTCGGCGCGCCAACAACGATCAGCAGATTCTTCGATCGGGCGTGACGAGCCGCCTCGAAGGTGACCGGGAACTCGGCCACAGTCGCGCCGAGGAGGAGTTGCTCATCGACCTTCTCGATCGAATCGTCATCGTGCGTGGCCAGTCTGATATCGGTGGTGGCCATCACTTCGCCGACCTTGCGATAAAACGCCGGCACGGTCTCGGTATCAGTCATCGCCTGGCGCATGCGCTCGCGGTACCATTCCGGATCCGTTTTGGTGCCGTTGCGCTGCTCCGCGTGCTCGTGGGCAATGCGGATCAACCGATCCACATCGCGATATTGCCCCTGACCCGGGGTGTGATCGTTCAACGAGGCAAAGCCGAACCGTGCATTGAGCAGGGTGGGCAATGCCTGATCGATAGAGGATTCCGTGCGCACATCCAGCCGATGCTGAATGTGATGCCGCACACCGTGCGAGGGATCATCCTCGAACTGCTGCAGATAGGCAGCCTTGTGGCGGGCATCGGCGATGGTGCGACCTTTCTCGATTTTGTCCTGAAAAGAGATGGAGTGAAACTCTGTGGTGACTCCGGAAGCAGCGAGCCGACGTTCCATATTGCCGAGGGCAAAGTGGATGGGCATATTCGCCTTGGCGCGCGGATTGATCTCGTGTTCGAGATTATCGTTGTGGGTATCGATAATTCCCGGCATCACATACGCGCCCCGAGCATCCAGTACCTGGCCATCGCCGCCAACACCATCATCGATCGCGGTGATGATGCCATCGGTGATCTGTATGCGCGCATTCTCCACGATC
>JAFAEA010000092.1 GCA_023424355.1 Chloroflexota bacterium
GGCCAGAACACCCTCATTCGCTTCTACACACTTCACGTGATCTTCCTGCCGCTGGTTGCTGCCTTCCTGATGGCCGTGCACTTCTGGCGCATTCGCAAGGATGGTGGCATCTCCGGTCCGCTGTAATCGGTACCGGGTATCCATCCACTATTGAGGAGAGGGAATGCACATGGCAGAGATTGCACAGCAGCCGGGCAATGTTCCGGCGCAGATTGACGAAAAGAAAAAGCAAAAGCTTCTCGAGCTGGTTCGCGGTCGTGCAGTAGCCCGACCAACCGATCTGGCCGATGATGAAGTAATGGTTTGGCCTACCCTGGTTGTGATCGAGGCCGTTTCGGCCACTATCTTCCTGGGATTGCTGGTGCTGTTGAGCGTGATGGTCAACGCGCCATTGCTGGAACGAGCCAACCCGAACCAGACTCCGAATCCAGCGAAGGCACCATGGTACTTCCTGAACCTTCAGGAAATGCTGCTGCACATGGACCCGGCTCTCGCCGGTATCATCGTGCCGACCCTCGCTCTTGTGGGTATCGCCGCGATTCCATATATCGATCGTAGCCCGCTGGGTGTCGGTATCCTTGGTACCTCCTCCAAAGGCCGCGCAATCATTGGTTTCACCGCGATTTTCACCACTGTTGTGCTGATTGGTCTGGTCCTTTTGGATGAGGCCAGTGGTCGCACCGGCTTCTGGCTGAAAGATGTCTTTAATGACTGGGGTCTGCCAGAGTGGAGCAGCGGTCTGGTGATGCCATCTGTTGTGATGGCTATCTTCATCGGCATGTTGGTAACGATGGTAAAAAAGATCTTCGAACCAACCACGCGAGAACTGATCATTGCCCTGTACACCGGCTTCTTTGTTACTTACTGGGTACTTGGCATCATCGGTACTTCGTTCCGCGGCCCGGGTCAGGATCTGATCTGGCCATGGGACCTGCCGCTGGTTCACCACTAGTTCGCGATTGACGGTCTCGGGGAGAGGGCCGTAACTGCAAGGATATTGATCGTATGAATCCTTTGATCAAAACCGTTGCCGGATTGGGCACAGGGTGGGTAGCCTCCCGAAGCCTGGCACTGGTTTCACGGCTGCAAGCCGGCCATGGCGAAACCGCGGCCAAGAAGGTTGAAAGCCGCCGAACATTCACGCGCAATGCCGCGCTCGGTGCCAGTGCGGTTGTGCTGGCCCAGCTGGGTGGTGTGTTTGGCATGCTGATGTGGCCGAACAAAACAGGTGCCTTCGGTGGTGATATCACCGTAGGTGGCGATTCCATCCCGGAAGTCGGCGGTGCACCTTTCCGTCACCAGGCTGGCAAGTTCTACATTGTTCGCAATGAAGATGGCATTCAGGCGCTGTACTGGAAGTGCGTTCACCTCGGCTGCACTGTGCCGTGGAACGCTGGTGAGGGCGATTTCCACTGCCCATGCCACGGCTCTATCTTCAATGAAGATGGCGCCCGCATCGGTGGCCCGGCCACCCGCCGCCTGGATCGCATGCCGATCACAGTGAATGGTGATGGATCCATCACGGTTACCACCAATCCGAACACGATTGAGGAAGCCGCCGGCCGCACCGATTACTTGCCAACTGATGCGACTCCCTACCCGTAGTCGCTGGATTCGAACGTCAGGCACCGCAAACGCGGTTTGATTGAAGGAGAAAAGGGTGGGAGCAACTCGAAAACTGGCTTTGGTCGTGGTCGTCGGCCTCATTGCCATTTCCACCGCCATCACGGTGTATACGGCGAACGAGCCGAACCGCCGCAGCGATGAAACCAGCGAACAGGAAGGCGTCTCTATCGAGCGCGCCACCAGCCTGTATCAAACATACTGTCTGCAATGTCACGGCCCGGCCGGCCTCGGTGCCGCCGAAAAAGATGCCGATGGCAATTCCATGGGTCGCACCGGCGGCATCTTGAATCAGGCAGCCGTCTACTCTGAAGAAGATCTGAAGGATATGCAGGTTGTATTCCAATCCGACGATCCTGTGAAACAGGGTATCGCCGAGGACTGGATTCGTTTCCGCATCATGTATGGTGTGCCATCCGAGCCGCAGGTTAAGCAAGATGGTAGCCAACCGGTGTCCATGCCGAGCTTCCGTCATGACCTGAATGTGGAAGAGATCAATAGCCTTGTGTGGTTGATCATGCATGGCGATTGGAACTACGTATACAACCAGGCTGTACATACGACTGGTGTGAGCGTTTGTGAATCCACACCGGCAGCGGATCGCGAAGAATCCTGCGATCACGCAGTCGCCTACCCGACTGTTCCGCCGAAAGCCGATGACAGTGAAGAGGGTGATACCGGCGGCGAGGCAACTCCTGAAGCCGATAATGGTGGTGAAGCCACCGGCGGTGAGCATCAGATCGTAGCGACCGATAACGCGTTCGATACCGATGCCATCACAGCCAAGCCTGGCGATACCATTGTTCTCACCAACGATGGCTTTGCCCAGCACGATATCGTGGTTGAGGATCTTGGTCTTGACTCTGGTATGGCAAACGGTGGTGATACTGTGACCATCACTATTCCGGAAGACGCCGCTCCAGGAGAGTACGAGTTCCATTGCTCGGTACCGGGTCACAAGGAAAGCGGTATGACCGGTACGCTCACCATTGAAGCACCGTAACCGACGAAGGAGAGAAACATGCTTGTACACAACCTCGCACTTGCGTTCGGTACACTCGCGGAAACGGTAGAGCTCCTTCTTGCACTACTGTTCATGCTCGGTGGTATTGTGCTCACCTGGCTGGTGCAAAAGTGGGCAGATAGAAGCAGTGCCGAAGAGCAGCCAGGAGCTGTAAACCTGGGTAAGGCAAACCCGGTTCCTCGCGAACTGAATACCATGCGCGATTAGCCCTATGGCTTGCCCAAATACGCGATACTATCAGGAGTCCGGTGTATACCGGACTCCTGTATCGTTTCCAGGGAGATCACATGCCCGCCACTACCCCATCAAACTCCTATCTTTGGTGCGACAACTGTCGCCGCAGTTTCGATCATTCAGATGCGCCCAATGGCGTTTGCCCGGTATGCGGCGGCGAAGCGAAATCCATCGGCAAGTTCAACGCCATCTTGCGCGGCCTCATGGCCAACGAACTCAGCCCCTCGCCACTTGTCACCAAGCATCGTCAGATGATCAAAATCATCTGGACTCGTAACGGTATGGGCGAGCAGTACTATCGCGTGCTGGCACCGGAAATGAGCTACACCAAATTCGAAGGCGTGATGACCAGGTTGCTCTGCGATGGCGCCGACGAAGGTTGGGTGGAGTTCAATATCCCGGCCGCGCCGAAAGACGATGAATCCGCCTACTCAATGAAGATCGTGGACGAGGAGCGTTTCCTCGAAGCAATCCAAACTCTGGCCGGTCCCGAATCGGCTATTGAAGAAGGAGCATAATTTTGCAGGAAATCGTTGCCAACCGCGGAATCGGTGAATATCTCGAGGCCCTTGCCGGTGATCAGGCCGCACCAGGAGGCGGCAGTGCAGCCGGCATCGTGGGAGCACTGGCTGCTGCCACTGGTCAGATGATGGCAAGTCTTACCCGGGAGCCATCTGAAGCCGTGCTGGAGGCGAGCTCGAAGCTCGCCGAGCTTCGCCAACGAGCGCTTGAGTGCGCGCGAAACGATGAGACCTCATACGGCGGATACATCGAAGCGCTGGCACTTCCAAAGGAGAGCCTCGAAGAAAAGGGTGCCCGCAAGCAGGCCATGAATGAAGCGATGGAGAAATCTGCGCGCGTGCCACTTGCGTTGGCGGTGGTAGCAGTCGAGATCGTCGATACTCTCGAAGCGGTAATCCTCGATGGCAACAGGACCGTGCTTGGCGATGCCGATGCATCCATTGTGTTGGCCCAGGCAACAGTCGATATCTGCCAGATCAATGTCAATGCGAACCTGAAATTCATCAAGGACGAAACGCTCGCCGATGATCTCCGCACCTCCATCGAGGCAGCTCACGAGATGATCGTGCACCTCGCCTCGGAGCGACGGGCCCAAATCGCCGACCGCCTCGCCGGGTAACCGTTAGTCGCGCCAGGTGAGCGTGGCAACAACCGCAGTTGCAATCGCAATCCCTATCATCAGTACCAGCGTCGCGTGCCATCCGTACGATTCGTATAGTGGCGCTGGTGCTACTCCCCCAATGGTTCCTCCCAAATAGAAGGCTGTGAGATAGCAT
>JAFAEA010000185.1 GCA_023424355.1 Chloroflexota bacterium
TCGTTCTCCTCCTTCCGCACGGTTACGAGGGTCAGGGTCCGGAGCACTCCAATGCCCGACCAGAACGATTCCTGCAGTTGGCCGCGGAAGATAACATGCGCGTTGCCAATGTGAGTTCCAGTGGTCAGTACTTCCACCTGCTGCGTATGCAGGCGAAGACTCTGGCAACCGATCCGCGACCGCTGGTGGTGTTCACTCCGAAGAGCCTCCTTCGCAACCCGATGGCTGCCAGCAAGGTGAGCGTACTCACCGATGGTGAGTTCCAGCCAGTGATCGACGATCCGCTGGCTGCTGAGCGTAAGGATCAGGTAAGCCGCCTCATCTTCTGCACCGGCAAGGTTTCCATCGATCTCGAAGGAAGCGAAAAGCGTGATTCCGCGAATGTCGCCGTCTCTCGCGTGGAAATGCTGGCACCGTTCCAGACCGGCGCGCTGCGCGAAGTAATCAGTAGCTACCCGAATCTCAAGGAGATCGTGTGGTTGCAGGAAGAGCCCAAGAACATGGGCGCCTGGAGCTACATGGGCTATCGACTGCGAGATCTGGTGGAAGATCGCATTCCTGTTCGCTATATCGGTCGCCCGGATCAAGCCAGCCCGGCCGAAGGCTATGCCGAGAAACACAAGGAGAATCAGGAGAACATCATCAAGGCAGCATTCGCCCATGTGCTTCCTCCGGATTCGGTCGAGAATTCCAGCCAGGGTTCCAATGGCAGTGAGGACAGCGGCGCCCGCAAGCGCGAGGATGTTTCCGTAGCCACTGCCGACTAGCGCAAGACTTTTGTCGATTGCCTGCCCATAGGGGTGGGCAATCGACTGTGTAAATCTGCATACTTAAGCAAAGCAACCGCGCCCAATGGCGCAAACAGGAGAATGGGAAGAGATGGCAATTACCGTAAAAGTCCCTGCGCTGGGAGAATCACTGGTGGACGCCGTGGTGGGCACATGGCTCAAGGGCGAAGGCGATACCGTTTCCACAGGTGAAACCATTCTGGAACTGGAAACCGATAAGGTGAACCTGGATGTCACCGCCGATAGCGATGGCGTACTCAGCAAAATCATCGCCCAGGAGGGCGATGTGGTTGAGGTTGGTGCCTCTCTGGCCGAAATCGAGCCGGGCGAGGGCGCTGCTGCCGCACCGAAGGAAGAAACCGGCAAGCAGGAGCAGCCAGAAGTGGTTGAGAATGCCGCTCCAGAACCGGAAAAGCAGAGCTCGGGCCACGATGGCAGTTCTGTCCGCGCTACCCCGGTGGTGCAGCGACTGGCCGAAGAGCACGGTATCGACCTCTACGCAATCAAGGGCACCGGCCCGGATGGCCGCATCACTCGCGATGACGTGATGATGGCCCGCTCTCAGGCCGCCGCACCGGCCGAACAGGCACCAGCGGCAGCACCGGCCGCGGTGAGCCCGGCTCAGACCAACCTGCCTGCCGCCGCGCAGCCACAGAGCAACAGCAAGAGCGCACCGGCCGCAGAGGATGATGGCCGCACCGAGCGAGTGCGCCTCACCCGTCGCCGCCAGACCATCGCCAAGCGCCTGGTCGAAGCGCAGCAGACTGCAGCCATGCTCACCACCTTCAATGAAGTGGATATGAGCGCGATCATGGAACTCCGCTCTCGCCGCAAGGATGCTTTCAAGGAAGCCCACGGCGTTGGCCTCGGCTTCATGAGCTTCTTCACCAAGGCCGTGGTTGGCGCCCTCAAGGCGTTCCCGGATGTGAACTCTGAGCTTGATGGCGATCAGCTGGTTCTCAAGAAGTTCTACGATATCGGAATCGCTGTTGGCACCGATGAGGGACTCGTGGTTCCGGTGGTACGCGATGCGGATCGTAAGGGATTCGCCGGTATCGAGAGCGATATCGCTGGCCTCGCCAAGAAGGCGCGTGATGGCAAGCTCGGCCTCGAAGAACTGCAGGGTGGCACCTTCACCATCACCAACGGTGGTGTGTACGGCAGCCTCCTCAGCACTCCGATCCTGAACACCCCGCAGGTGGGTATCCTCGGTATGCACAACATCGTGCAGCGACCAGTCGCCATTGATGGCGAAGTCGTTATCCGCCCGATGATGTACATCGCCCTTAGCTACGACCACCGCGTGGTCGATGGCGCCACCAGCGTCCAGTTCCTGGTGAAGGTGAAGCAGCTTCTGGAAGATCCGGAAACCCTGCTGATCGAGGGATAATCGCCACTCGATTTCGATCCTGATTATGTGAACGAGAGAACCCCGGAGGCTGATGCCTCCGGGGTTCTCTCTTATTCGTCGATTGATTGACTTGCGTGATTCACCAGTTTGAGGATTCAGAATCCTCTTCGTCGGCTTCTGAATCAATCATCCAGTCGTCCTCAGTCAATTCGTCATCCCTGCTCCATCCAGCCCGGACGCTACTTTCAGGTCCAAACGCCCAGGTATCAGAATTTGTGCGAGCCGCAGTCGGATCACTGCCAACATGTGCAACCCCGGGAACCGCCTGGGTGGCGATGAAACCTGAATCAAGGGCTGGGTCATTAACTCCCTGGAATGGTGTTGTCTCGACTGCCATCGACACCAGCGTGGCGACAATAGCAACAGCGATCATCAGGTACATGCCTATACCGATGGTAACTCCCCAATCGTCGAGGCCGAATCGATAAAAATCGACCGTGTATGCGATCGGATAGACCACCAGCGCCAACGAACCCAGAACCGCGACCAGTTTGCGATTAGGGCCGACAATAAATACCGAAGCCCACAGCACAACCAATCCAGCCACCGTGATCCAGAAGGTCGCCTCTTGCGGCATGCCGTTCAATTCGATGGCGTCATATAGAGAAGCACTGTTTCCATAGGACGAATCTGCTGTTGCCCATGGTAGGAACAATGCAATCAGAGCTCCTCCAAGCCCAATCACCGGCGCAATGAATTTGTTCAGACCTTGAGAAGTGTTCGAATTGCTCATATCAACCCCGCTCTCCTGCCAATCAGTTCCGGGACCCATTAACCGATCGGGACAGTTACTGACTTTTTCCGCACTAGAACGAAATCGGCACTTCGCGCCAATAATCCAGATACGGCAAGACCAGACAGCACCTCGACCGGGTTTGAGACACCCGTAACTGACTTATCGAAAGATATGTATTTTGAACAGTTCCCCCAACTATTCGGGATTATAAATTAGTATTGGCAAGATTGTCACGAGATTTTCCACCTCTAGCGCGGGCAGTTTTAGCTAACGCCGACCACTAGCGAGAACCCCCAATTGTTGCCCATATCAACAAATGCCTCTACGATGCCGGAACCTACCAGTTGCACGAGAAAGGTATATCTAGTGACCCGGAACTCTCCTCTACGACAACTGTCCGATCAATATCGAAATGGAGAAATCTCGCGTCGTTCCTTCGTGGAACGCATGGCCGGGATGGGAATCGGCGCTGCCACCGTCTGGTTCCTTGCCGGCACGCTGGCACCAGCCAGCGCTCAGGATGCCACGCCAGCTGCATCCGGAGATGCAGCTTCCACCGGCAAACCTGATGCCGGCACCGAGAATCAGGAGCGCGGCCAGGGCGGCGAGCTCCGCATCATCCAATGGCAGGCACCCACCAGCCTCAGCACCCATGTGGTGGGTGGTTCCAAGGATTGGCTGGGAGCGCAACCCGTGCTGGAACCTCTGATGCACTACGGTCAGCAGGCAGAATTGATCCCCAATCTCCTCACAGAAGTACCGACGAAGGAGAATGGTGGCCTGAACGACGATCTCACCGTGATTACCTATCGACTGATTCCAGATGTCACCTGGAGTGATGGCGAACCATTTACCGCTGCCGATGTTGAGTTCACCGTTGATTGGGTTAAGAACGTCGACAATGGTGCGGTCAGCCACAGCACCTTTGCTCTCATCGATCACACGGTGATTGTGGACGATTTCACCATCGAACTGCATTACAACGAGCCCAACCCATTCTGGGCGGCGCCATTTACAGGCACCTCATCCGCATCGGTGTATCCGAAGCACATTCTGGAAGGCGGAGATCACGACGCTTTCATTTCGAATCCGATCGGTACCGGACCGTACAAGGTCGATTCGTTCTCGGCCAACGATTCTGTGCAGTACTCGATGAATGAAAACTATCGCGAACCCAACAAACCCTATTTCAGCAGCATTTCGCTGAAGGGTGGAGGTGATGCGCCAGCTGCCGCACGGGCGGTGATTCAGACCGGCGAATTCGATTACGCCTGGAACCTGCAGGTGGAACCCGATGTGCTCGCGGGTATCGAAGGCGATGGAGAGAGCGCTGGTGCAATTGTTCCCTACCCGGGCGTGGCGGCAGAGAAGTTCAATATCAACTTCAGCGATCCCAACACAGAGGTGGATGGTCAGCGCTCGGAAATGAACACACCCCATCCGATCCTCTCCGATCACTCAGTGCGTGGCGCGCTCGCACTCGGAATTGATCGACAGACAATAGCAGATCGATTTTACGGGTATGGCCAGGCACCGAGCGCGAACCTGATTGTGGGATCGCCCGAGATCGAATCGCCAAATACCAGCTGGTCGTATGATCCCGGAGCCGCTGCCCAATTGCTGGAAGATGCTGGCTGGGTGATGGATGGCGATGTTCGCAAGAAGGATGGCATGGAACTCAGCCTGATCTACGCCACCAGCGTGAATGCTGTGCGACAGAAAACACAGGCCGTGATCAAGTCGAATCTCGAGCAAATCGGATTCAAGATCGAACTGGTTCAGATCGACGCAGGCATCTATTTCGATTCTGCCGTCGGGAACGAGCAGAATGTCACCCACTTCTACTGGGATTTGAGTGAACAGCAGAATCTGCCAAACGGACCGCGAGATCTGGATTACATGCAGCTCTTCTACGCCGGACCAGATGGCAGCAATATCGCCCAGAAATCCAACGGCTGGGCGGGTAGCAACTGGGTGCGGTACAACAATCCGGATTACGATGCCGCGCTGGAAGCGGCCACGATCGAGACAGACGAAGTTCGCCTCGCCGAACTATTTATTGAGATGAACGATATCCTGATTGAAGATCACGCCACCATTCCGTTGGTGATTCGAGGTAACACGGCCGCCGTGGGTAACCGGCTCAACGTCGAGAACATCGCCCCGGCACCATTCAATTACGACTACTGGAACATCGCGAACTGGAACGAAGCCCAGTAACATGCTCCACGAATCCAATAGGGCGAAATGCGCAGTGAGAGAAATACTCCCTGCGCATTTCTGTCTCTTTCTACTATTAAATTCCTGACCGAACACTACTAAACATGTGTTAAATCCCCTACTCTGGAGGCTCAGTCTCGGCGGAATTAGGGAACTGTTATGGAATTGCCAAGCTACAACATCACACTCAACAACGAAGAAACGATCAAGTGCGAACCGTGGGAAACCGGTACCGGTATGGCCGGGTACAAGTGGATTGTGCCGAATCAACGGGCGATTCTTCTGTATCAGCATGCGTTCGGTGATTACACCCAGCGTCTTACCAAGGATCGATCCCGATTCATCCCTCACGTGCTGGAAAGCGGAATCAGCGTGTACGGCATTGATATGCCTGGCTGCGGCCATTCTCCCGGCCGGCGCGGAGCTGCCGATCCGTTCGCGGCGGTCCGACATCATCTCACGGCTCGTGCACTTCTGGCAGATGCCGATGTGCCGATCTTCCTCGCCGGTCACTCGCTGGGCGGACTCGTGACCGCAACCAGCGTGGTGAAGGACGAAACCAATGTGGCCGGGGCGATTCTGGTGGCTCCGGCGCTGAAGTACGAGGTTAATCGGCCCACCCGCTGGCTCGCCCAGCTTGGTGGATCGATCGTGCCGGATCGCAAGCTACCGCTCCGGAAAGGCTCCGTATACAACCTCACCCGCGATGTGGAAGCGCAGCAGCAATTGCTGAGCGATCCGCTGCTGGATGCTCCGGGAATCACGTGGATCACCGCCAAGGGCGTTCTGTATTACAGCTTCCGCAACTGGAGCCGATACAACCGCATTACTGTGCCGGTTATGAGCATCCATGGCACGCACGATACCGCCACGGCTCCGTCTGGTAGCGTGCAGTTCATCGATTCGGTGAGCTCGGAGGACAAAACACTCCAGCTGGTCGATGGCGGTCTGCACGACCTCTTCGACGACATTGTCAGCGATGAGGTTCGCGATTCGATCATCGATTGGATGACGGCAAGAATCTGATTCGGCCCGCACGCTCTAGAGGTGGCGGAGCATCCCCCAAAACGTGCACACTAGTGGCACACGCTTCGGTTTGAGCATGCACGCGTTTGGGGGATGGGTATGGCTGCCGGCAAGACGATCGCCGAATCGAATCCCGTCCTTTCTCAGCCAGCAGTGGCGAGGAATCTGCGCCTCCAAATTCCACTCATTTCCATCCTCATCTTCGTACTTTCGATGACCCTCTATCTCCCGACGATCGAGACCAGAGAATTCCACCGCGATGAAGCGCGCTGGATCCATCGCGCCATCTACGTGAAAGAACTGGCGCATCCGCTCAGCGACTATTGGGATGAATCCACCTGGGCAACCGGTGAATCGCTGGATCATCGCAATCGACTGCGAGCACAGCCACCCGTCGGGAGCTATGTCATCGGTCTGGGATTCCTGCTGCAGGGGTACTCGCTTCCCGAAATCGGCTACTGGAATATGGATCACGATACGGCGTGGAACGCAGCCCGGGACAATATGCCTTCCGAGGAGATGCTGAAGGTGGCGCGGCGAACTACTGCGACCATCACGGCCCTCACGGCGGTGATCCTGTTCCTCATCGGAAATCGCCTCACATCGCTCTTCGGAGCTGCCGCCGGCGCGATTGTGTTCGCCATTCACCCACTCACCGAGTATCTGGCCACTTTTGCGGGATCGGATGCGACGCTGGTGTTTTTCATCGCCCTCTCAGCCCTTCTCGCAGCGAGACTCGCAGAAAAACCCACCTGGATCCGCACGATTCTGCTCGGCGCTGCCATCGGACTCGGAGGCGGAGTAAAGCTCAGCCCGTTAGGTATCTCGATCGCGCTGGCCGGTGTGGGCGTATTGCTCCTGATTCAGAAGACTGCGAAAGCAAAGAAGCTGGGCATCCATCTCATTGCCTTGCCAGTCGTCGCAGGGCTCACGTTTATCCTGAGTTACCCCTATCTCTGGAAACACCCGGTAGAGCACAGTTTGAATCTGCTCCGCTACCGCACTATGAGTTTCGATTTGCAGGGTTCGCTGTGGGATCAGGTAGCGATCGAGACCAGATTTGAGGCGATCAACCGCATCTGGACCCGCTTCGGCAGCGAGGAGTGGTCGGTGCTCGGGAGCGTGTTCGGCTGGAGTGTTCCGCTTGAGGGAGTACTGGCGGTCATCGGCGTGTTCGTTTTGGCATTTCTCGTGATTCGTCGAGGACTCGGCAGCAGCACCGCCCTTATCGCCGCTACCATCGGTGCCTCGACGATCATCACCGTCATGGGAATGCAGATCGACTGGGCGCGATATCACTTCCCGATTCTGCTGGCGCTGGCGATATGCATCGGTGTCACGATCGGCGCTATCGAACTGTGGATACGGCGAGTTTGGGTACGTCGATGATCTTCAAACCTCGGAAGGATTCGATAAGGCTGCTGAGCGCCCCGCACCAACATTGAACCTATCACTGGATCCGGGCCCGGGCCCTATCCCGATACATGTGGAACACCCGCTGTTCTGGTCACGATCACTGGCGTGAAAAATGCAATGCATATGTCAGGAAACTTCATCGTGATCGGAGGAACAAATGAAGATGAAGCTGACGGATAAAACGCTGCTGACAGACAATGTCTGGGCGTTTGTTTTCGAGCCGGAGGAGCCGCAGAATTACTCTGCGGGCGAGTATGTGCGCGTGCGGCTGGATCACGAAAACCCTGATGATGAGGGGCCGAAGCGGTTCTTCACCAACTCCGCGCCGCCATATCAGGGGGTGATTCAAATCACCACCCGCGTGACTGATTCCACCTTCAAACAGGCACTCGCGAGCCTGCCGGTGGGCGATGATTCCCTGGAGATGATCAAGCCACACGAAGGCGATTTCCTCTGGGAGGATTCCGACAAGCCGATCATTCTCGTTGCTGCTGGTATCGGCGTCACGCCGTACTACTCCATGCTGCTGCAGCGGTCTCACGACGGGCAGAAGATTCCCGCCACACTTCTCTATGCCGGCCGTAACGACATGCTGCCCTGGCGGGCAGAGTTCGCGGCGCTGGAAGAATCCCACCCGGAATTCTCAGTCGAGTATCAAATCGGTGAGCATGTCACTGCCGATGGGCTGGCAAAACGATTCCCGAACCTGAACGATTCCGTTGTCTATATCTCGGGTCCGGAAGCGATGGTTGATCAGGTCGGCGAGGATCTCAAGGCCAACGGATTGCCGGAAGATCAGCTGAAGCAGGACTGGTTCCCGAACTACGACGACAGCAGCTACTAGCGATAGTCTGGCAGCAGGTCATCGGCATCGGCCCACTCGGAGTAAAAGTCAGCGAGGAATCGCACCATTACTTCGTGTCGCTTATCGGCCATCTGTTTGCCTGTGGTGGTGTTCATGAGATCACGGAGAAGCAGCAGCTTCTCATAGAAGTGACTGACGGAATCGCCCTTGGCAGATTTGTACTCAGCTTCGGTCATGTTGGTTCGCGCGGTGTATTCCGGATCGTAGATCAAACGATCACGAGAGCCGCCATAGGCAAAACACCGCGCGATACCAATGGCACCGATCGCCTCGAGACGATCGGCATCCTGCACGATCTTGCCTTCCAGAGTGGACATTGGACGCGGCGTGCCGCCTCCATAAAACGACACTTCAGAGATGATGGCGAGCACATGCGCGATTGAGGATTCATCTACTCCCCGCTCAGTCATAATGGTGCGGACTTCCGCCTCACCATCGCCATCGAAGAGCTTCCAATCCCCCACATCATGCAGCAGCGCGGCCAGACTGACGATGTAGAGATCGCCGCCTTCGACCTCGTTGATGCGCAGCGTTAGGTTCCAGACTCGCAGGGTGTGCGACCAATCGTGGCCGCTCCCCTCGCCGGTTTGACGGCGGCGCACCTCGGCGGCAACGGCATCTATGATTGCGCGTTTTGCGGATGACATCGCATCGAGAGGTGTCATGTGGGGTGCTCCAATTCCTGATACATGGAAAGAATTCAGGCATCAGTATCCCAGAAAATCACGCACCAATGCCGATTGTAAGGTTAATCCCGATTGTATTGGTCGGAATAACAGACGTAAGCTGGACGTAACGTTGCGGGGCCAGATAGCCCCGTGAAGATCCGAGAGGAGAGATCTCATGAGTTCCACAAAAACCATCGATGTTCGCCCGATTCCGCCGCGAGAGCGACATCCACTGCTGTTCCAGACATTCGATGATCTTGCTGTTGGGGAATCGTTTGAACTCGTGAACGATCACGATCCGAAGCCACTCTACTACCAGTTCATGGCAGAGCGACCGGGAGAGCTTGAGTGGAGCTATTTGGAAGAAGGTCCGGAAACCTGGCGCGTGGTGCTTGGTAAGAAGGCAACGGAATAGCGAAAACGCAACGAGGCGGGAGAGTAATCTCCCGCCTCGTGAATTGTGCAAATTTATCGCTGGGCGTCTTCGCCGAACTGCTGCGCTACTGGTGTGAGCTGCTCGGATTCATCTTCCGGAATAAAGCGGGCGAGAATCAACACGGCCACTGCCAGAACTGTGACGGCCCACATACCCCAGCCGGCACCGAGGTCTTCTTCATCCCCGACGAATACCTGGAACAGGCTCCATGCCGGCAGGATCACCATCAGGTAGCTGCCGGATTGCGCAAGATTCTTGCGAAGGTTATCCGGAACAACCGCACTGAGAATCACCAGCACAACGCCGACTGCGGAAATCCACATCCAGCGCGAGCTGGAGTACTGAATAATCGAATCTCCCTGGATAACTTCCAGCAAGGTATCGCTCAGTTTGCGCCCGGAGAACTGATCGATGGTGAACCACTCACCGAACAGCGCAACGATGGTGGCAACCACCGCCAACGCCGGACAAATAAACTTCATGAGCGTGTTATCGGAACTGGTCAACTTCTACTCTCCCCAAATTTCGAAGGGTTAATCGTGTGGCTCCCACTTGCCACGACACAATAACGTCGGATGTATGTACATGGTTCCGGTGAAAACAAACCACTATTCCAGATGGAGGATACTCATCGCCCAAGTCGCGCATTATGTGAATACAATTCCCAGGTTGATTCTCATTGGGCGATCAGAAATTTATCAGGAATCGTGAATCCTGAATCTGAAGTCCGGAACTCGTATAACCATGGCTGGCTTGACAGGTTGCAAGGGTGATCCTACAATCGCGGCTAACAACTGAATTGCCTTATCCAGAGAGGTGGAGGGAATCGGCCCTGTGAAGCCCGGCAGCCTACGAGAGCAATCTCGCAAGGTGCCAACTCCGGCAGAAGTATCTGCGAGATAAGGGATTAGCTACAACGCTTGTCCAGCATTGTCGCCTCCCGCAAACGCAGGGGGCGTTTTTCGTCTCCTCGCGTCAGATTCACTGCCATACCCCTCCGGCAACTGATGTGGAAGACAATGATGAGCGGTATCGAAAACAATCCGGCAACAACGAACGAGCCTATGCGGCGGCACCTCCACGTGGTGCCCAACTACCCTCCGGCGCAAGAAGGTCTCATGCGCCTGGCTCAACTTGGCGAGGTGAAACTGGAGCACGGCGATGTGCTGCCGAATGTCACCATCGCCTATCGCACCTGGGGAGAGTTGAATGCCGCCGGCGATAACGCCGTGATCATTCTGCACGCGCTTACGGGCGATTCCCTTGCCGCCGGCGATGGCGGCTGGTGGGAGCCCGTAATCGGACCCGGCAAACCAATCGATACTCGAGATCATTTCGTGGTGTGCGCGAATGTGCTCGGTGGCTGCCAGGGAAGTACCGGCCCCGCCAGCCGCGATGAGTTCGGTGGCTTCTACGGTATGCGATTTCCATTGGTGACCATCGGCGATATCGTGCTCACCCAGCGACTACTGCTGGAATCCCTCGGTGTCACAAAAGTCATCGCCATTGGTGGCAGCATCGGCGGATTCCAGGCACTGGAATGGGCTACTCGCCATGCCGATATGGTGGCAGGTACGGCCTGCATCGCGGCCGCCGGCAACCTCAATGCGTTGGGGATTGCCGTTCACGGTGAAGTCGGTCGACGCGCAATCATGTCCGATCCTAACTGGCTGAATGGCGATTACCAGCAGCATGGGGTGTTCCCGGAACAGGGACTCGCCATCGCCCGGATGGCGGCGATGACCACGTACAACAGCCGCGAGAGCCTCGGCAATCGGTTTGGTCGCAATCCGGCCGTGCGCAAGCCGATCTATCCGGAGTTCGGTTCGACATTCGATGTGGAGGGCTACCTCCATTATCACGGCCGGGCGCTGGTGCAGCGCTTCGATGCCAACAGCTATCTCTATCTCACCCGCGCGATGGATCTGTACGATATCGGCCGGAATGGCGGCGATGCGCATTGGTTCAATCGCATCGATGCGCCGATGTTGCTCGTTGGAATCAGCAGCGACTGGCTCTTCCCGCCAGACGACATCGAGCTCCTCGCCGCCAGACTCTCAGACCGTGGCAAGGATGTGACCTATGCACTGATCGAATCACCAAACGGTCACGATGCCTTCCTCAAAGATTGGAATCAACTGAATCCGCTGGTGAGCGGGTTCATGGATTCGCTTTACGCTGCGAAGGGATCGGAGCGAGTCAGTTCATGATCACGCATTACCGTCC
>JAFAEA010000200.1 GCA_023424355.1 Chloroflexota bacterium
GCCACGTGGTTATCGCGATTGATGGCCTTGATGATGGCCTCGCGCACCTTCACATCCTGAAGGATCTCGTGCTCAACGTTGAGGTTGACCCAGAGAGCCTCACCAACACCGAAGATATCGGCGGTGATGTCGTCCATGTCATCCATGCGCTGTGCCCATGCGGCTTCGCCGAGACCGTAGATCACATCCAGATCGCCGGTTTGCAGGGCGAGTTCGCGAGCGGTGGAATCCGCCTGGAACACCACATTCACGCCACCGAGTTTCGGTGTGCCACGGAAGAAGTTGGCGTGCGCCACCAGCTGCACATCCACCTGCGGGTTGTGTGCGCTGAAGGCGAATGGGCCGGTACCAACCGGGCTGGTGATGAAGCCATCGGCGCCAATTGCTTCGTACGGTGCCTGCGGAATGATGTAACCACCGGAGTAGTTGGCAACCTTCGGCAGGAACAGCGAGCTGGAAAGCGGGCTCGGAACGGTGATCTGGAATTCGCGATCACCTTCACCGGCCTGGAAGGTCCAGTCGGCGTAATCACCGGCGTATGCCGATGTATCGGCGTTGGCAGCCTTTTCGAAGGAGAACACAAGGTCGTCGACCGTGAGTTCTGCACTCTCAACACCCTCAACAACGTGGGTCATCACGCCTTCCTTGAGAGTGAAGGTCCACGTCTGGGAGCCATCTTCGTTATCGGCGCCTTCCGGAATTTCTTCGGCCAGATCAGCCTCGAACTCGTCGGACTTGCCCGGCACGAAGCGAACGAGACCGTTGAAGATCATGTCCACCGTTGCGCGGTCTTGCGTACCGGAGGCGAAGTGCGGATCCAGAGTCTGGATATCCGAGGTGTTCATTGCAATGCGAAGGGTGGCGCCATCCTGAGCGAATGCGGCCGGAGCCTTTGCTACTGCTGCACCAACGGCACCGAGACCGATGAGCTGACCAAACTGCCTACGTGTAATAGCCATGATCTTTCTCCTTTAAGAACCTGAAACCATCCACATCGAACGATCATTCGGCGAATCGGATGCAAAAGAAGCATCGTCGTTACGTCGATAACTTTCTCGAAGCGCAAACATACTTGCCGGGGGCAAAGCATGCATTGCGACAACATTGTCACGTCATGAATCGTTCAGTGATCGTATGTTGCCACATTTTCGCAGGTAGCGTCCACAGAACATGGTGTACAGCCTCCAGTTTCCCCCAGACTACGAAGTGATTGAGCTTGTTTCGTTAATATCCGGATAATAGTTAAGGCTTGCCTTGAGCTCGTGTCCGTAGTCCACCGATTCATGACGGGCATAGACCTGGTTGCTATACATAGTGGCGTAGCCCGCGCAATTTCTCATGATCTCCAGATTGGCTTCGCGCCAAAGTCCGGCTTGTTCCTCTACATCGGTTGCTCGTCGCGCCCGATCACGCAGATCATCGACCGTAAAATTGGAGAAGTTTGATCCGCCGCCATCAGCGGAAAAGAATTGCGTGAGGGTGATGTCCGGATTCGGGCGGTAAGCATTGTAGATCGTGATCGGGTTCCGCCCTTCCCGAATGAGTTCGTGCATCGTGGCATGCTGCACGATTTCCAGGTTTACCGTTACGCCAATTTGCCGAAACTCCTCCTGCATCACCTCGTAGTTGACTCTATAAATCTCCATCTCTGAGCTGATAAGGTCGAGCTCGAATCCATCCGGGTATCCAGCTTCGGCCAGCAGGGCTTTGGCGCCCTCAACATCATGTTCATACAGCACTCCCTCTGCTTCTGCTTCCTCCCGAGAAATGCCCCCCGGCAGGTGATCGGCGGCAATCACACCATGCATGGGCTGATAGACTGGCTCACCGGCGATTTCAACATGAGCCTGGCGGTTGATTGCCATGATCAATGCTTTCCGCACCTTGATGTCTTGCAGGATTTCATGTTCAACATTGAAGTTGAAAAAGAGTGGATCTCCTACGCCGAAAACATCGGCCACCAACCCATCAGTTGAATTGATTCTGTCAACCCACATCGTCTGCCACTGACCGTGAATCACCTGCACATCTCCCGTTTCCAGGGCGAAATCGCGTGCGGTGTGATCATCCAAATACACAACATCCACACCGGAGAGTTTTGGTGCTCCCCGGAAGTAGTCATCGTGTGCCACCAGTTGCACGCTGTTTTGCGGTGTGTAGTTACTAAATCGGAAAGGACCCGTACCAACCGGATGAGTAATAATTCCAGATGAACCAATCGCCTCATACTGCGCTTTCGGCACAATTAGTCCGCCGGAGTAGTTGGCAACCTTGGGGTAAAACAGCAGTATTGAGATTGGATTTGGCACTGTGATGCGAAACTCGCGGGAAGCTTCATCGGCTTCATACGTCCATCCGATGTATTCTCCGCTGAATGCAGAAGTATCGACATTTGAGCATTTCTCATACGAAAACAGGATATCGGCCACGGTGAGTTCTGCCTGCTCAACCCCATCGACAGGATGCGGCAGAACGCCCTCCTTCAATACGAAGGTCCAGGTTTGGGAGCCGTCTTCGTTCTCGATTGCTTCTGGTAATGCTTCAGCAAGATCGGGTTCGAATTCGTCTTCGGTGCCTGGCTTGAAGCGAATGAGGCCGTTATAGACCATGGCCGCCACGGTTCGATCCTGGGTACCAATGGCGAAATGCGCGTCCAGCGATTGGAGGTCGGACACAGGAGTGGCGAGACGCAGTAACGGGCGATCCTGCGCAGAGACCGGAGACAAGCCTGCCAGCTGTGATCCGAGTGCGCTGAATCCTGCAATCTTCGCGAGTTGTCGTCTTGTAAACATGATGTCACTCCCTGTAACCGAAGGTGCCGGTTCCGCACTTCACGGGTTCTGGTAGGCTAACATTCCAGGCTGCTGCGGATGCAAATCCATCCGAACAGGTCTGGTTCCGGCGGCACACAGTGTTTTCTGCTATATCGATACTGAACTTATCGTGTCACATAGCGATGAGTTCGTCAAATTCATCGGCAATCATGGTCATTTATCTGAGTATCACCAAATTGTATTAAGGTTTGAGAAGTTTGCGATGCCGATTTAGTATGCTGTATTAAGGGGAGTACATGTCGTGCGTCTGCCGCCAGAGTAAGCTGATCGTGTTACTATTAGTAAGTGACACGTATGCTGCGCTTGCTGTAATCCCCTTCGCGGCTATCGGAAAAGGACTGTAATATGACACAAGAAGTTGATATCTGGGTCGATCCCATGTGCCCATGGGCCTGGATGACATCGCAGTGGTTGCTCGAGGTCGAGAAGGTCCGCGATGTGAAGGTGCGATACAACATCATGAGCCTGAGCTATCTCAATGATGGCCGCGAAGGACTCAGCGATGATTACCGCAAAATGATGGAAAACGGTTGGGGACCGGTTCGTCTCGCCATTGCCGTTGAGCAAGAAGGCGGCAAGGATGCCCTGCGCGAGTACTATCTCAAGCTCGGCACACTGCGCCACAACCTCAAGCGCGGTTTCAGCAGTAGCGCCTACAAGCAGGCATTGCAGG
>JAFAEA010000212.1 GCA_023424355.1 Chloroflexota bacterium
TGTGCGACGATCGATCTTCTTTGAACGATAGAACTCCATGATGTGCTCCTGTTCGCGAATACGAGAAAACTGCCGAAGAAAACGTCGCTGCCAATCCCGTTGGGAGCGGTACCAGTCGCGTACGATCCAGACACGCAGTGGCCATCGAGATCGGAGCAGGCGAGTTCTTGTAGACAAAACCAGTATACCGTACACGCGCAGCCAAAACAGGAAATAGTGCTTCATAGGACTGGTTGTTTGCTTGTCACAGCTTCCGTATGATGATCGAGTACTGCCTCACCTCGCTGCGAGCCAGTTTGCATCTATATGAAAGAAAACCATGACTCGCGGCATTCTCGCTTCCGTTTTCGCCAGTGTGATGTTCGGCACCATGTACTACCTGGTGACGGTGATGCAACCCCTCACCGCGCAAGATGTGTTTGCCTGGCGCATGACGCTCACCGCACCCCTGGTGTGGGTGCTGATTACGCTTTCCAAAGACTGGCCCCAGATTCATGCAGCACTGCGCGATGTGCACCGACGCCCGGGTGTGATCGCCATCCACATCCTGAATGCAGCCAATGTGGCCGGACAAATGTGGGTATTTCTGTGGGCGCCGCTTCACGGGAAAGCGCTGGAAGCGAGCCTCGGTTACTTTCTGATGCCGCTGGTGATGGTGATTATCGGGCGCGTTGTGTACAAGGAAGCAATGAGCCGATGGCAACTCGCATCGACTTTGCTTGCCGCCATCGGTGTGCTGCATGAGATTTGGCGCGTGGGGAGCGTGAGTTGGCTTGTGCTCTACATCGCCATCGGATTCCCGCTAATCTTCGTGCTGCGGCGATCATTCCGCACGAGTGGTCAGGGTGGAGCCTGGATAGAGCTCAACCTCATCTTCGTGTTCGCGCTCGGATTGCTGGTCCGCGCCGATTTCCACCACACGATCCTCACGCCTTCTCTTGTCGGCTGGATTCTGCTGATCTCGATCATCAGCGCCACATCAATGCTGGCGTATTGGGCAGCAAGCCGGATACTGCCATTCAGCCTCTTCGGACTCCTCGGCTATCTGGAACCGATGTTGCTGGTCGTTGTCGCCTTTGTGTTGGACGAAACCGTCGGCCACGATGAGTACTTCACCTATGTCCCAATCTGGCTGGCAGTGCTACTGCTGATGGTTGAAGGCGGACTCAATCTCGGACGTCGCACCCGACCCGCAGACCAATCTGTCACTGCCACTTGACCTTTACGCAACGTCAACGTGTAACCTCGGAATGTGTTGAACGAAGGAGGTACGCATGACACGGCGGTGGACAATTCAGGAGGTGGCGAAATCGGCAGGTACTACCAGCCGAACCCTGCGGCACTACGACGAGATTGGGCTGCTCAAACCCACATCTGTCGGTGACAACGGGTATCGCCAATACGATTCCTCGGCCCTGATTCGACTGCAGCGAATCCTGGCCCTGCGAGATCTCGGGATGAGTCTGGCGCAGATCCAACTGGTGCTGGATCGCGGACTCACCGAAATCGAGGCGCTCGAAGACCTCGAATCGCAACTGGTACAGGAATCGTCCCGACTCCAGCGTCAGATCGCCTCTGTTCGACGCACATTATCAGCAATTCAAAAAGGAGAATCACCCATGGCAGAGAACATGTTTGATGGATTTGAACACGAACAATACAAGGAAGAAGTAGAGCAGAAGTGGGGCCAGGAAGCCTGGAAGAATTCCAGCGATTGGTGGACTTCGCTTGGTGAAGAGGGCCAGAAGGCCTATCAGGTTCGGCTAACGGACATGCTCAACCGCTGGAAGCAAGCCTATGCCGACGGCAAAACGGCCGATAGCGAAACCGCGCAATCGCTGGCCGAGGAGCAGGTTGAGTGGCTGAAGCAGACCCCGGGTCCGCACACCACCGGCGAATGCCCGTTGGATACCTATGTGCGCAATCTCGGTGAGATGTATGTAAACGATCCGCGCTTCGCCGAGAACTACGGAGGTGTGGAAGGTGCCTCGCTGGTGCGAGATGCGCTGAATATCTACATGGACAAAATTGCGTAGCGCAATTTCTCCATAGAAACAGCAACGCCGCGATCAATGATCGGGGCGTTGCTGTTTTGGGGGAGGGGAAGGATTTACTCGTCTCGACCAAGGATCATGGCCAGATTACCGATCTGGGCGATGCCTGAGAGCCCGACCAGGAGGTAGATGATGCGAGAGAACGCATTGGTTTCACCAAAATCGTTGCCTGTGATTGCGGCAACGAGATCAAACTCAAATGCCCCCACCAACAGCCAGTTGAGCGCGCCGACAACGACCAAAAGCAACGTGACGGCATTGAGTGACTTGGGCATGTTCTACTCCTCGTTCAATACATATACCTAAAGTATAGGTTGAGATATATAATAGAGAAGTCTTCGGAAAAGTGCAACCTTCAGGACTACACTCTTCACAGCGGAATCGAATTGTCCGAGATCAGGAGAAAAAACCCGTGGACCGTCGGCAAAGAACCGACAAAGTAACAATCGGCAGGGCTGTTGAGATATTGCAGCAGGAGTTTCCCGATGTCTCCATCTCGTCGGTACGATTCCTGGAGCGTGAAGGGCTCATCCGCGCTGAGAGAAAGCCCGGCGGTCATCGAGTCTTCAGTCAGCAGACGTTGGATCGTATTCGGCAGATCAAGCGATGGCAGGCGGATCGAATACCGCTAAAGGACATTCGCGCGCGCCTGGAGCGCGCGCCCGCATCGGAAGACTATGGCCCCATCGTCGCCAGCATGACGGAATCTTTGCGGATCAATAACATCCGTGATGCAATGTCGCTTCTATGGGATGTTCAACGTTCGGGCGCACCGCTTCTGGACATCTGTGATTCTATTTTGACTCCTGTGCTTACGAATATGGGGGACGCAAACGGTGGGCACCTGATTCCAGTTGATGTGCAGATGGAACTGGATCAACAGCTGATCTCATTTCTCTCGATTGCTGAACCTAAATCAGGACAGATGCCGAACCTACCCGTCATCGTCGCGGCTTGCCCACCGTGGGAGCGACACGATATTCCACTCAGGATGCTCACAATGCTTCTTCGTGAACGGGGCGCCGGGGTGCACTATATCGGCGCCATGGTGGATGCCGACTTTCTGGCCGATGCCATTCGCCGTATACGCCCGCAAACAGTTTTGGTTTCGCTCACAGTGGAGCCTCCGGCCAGTGCAGGTAAGTGGTTCAGTAATGTAACTTCGGCGATGGTGCCCTCGCCCCGAATAGTGGCAGGAGGAATAGGCTCCGCTCACCTCAGCGAACGTGATGCCGAAGACCTGTTACTACTCGGCACCCAGAGTTTTGCCGAAACAATGCAGCAACTACTGCCTGATAGAAATTAGGCCGTAGCCAAAGCCTGCGCCAGAGCGCGCAAACTCACTACCGCATCGCCATACGTGAACACCGTTTCATCCACATCGCCGAGCAATCCCTCATCGTACGGGCCGCGCAGATTGACGTGAATGGTCCGGGCTTCCTCGCCAGCTGCCTGCAGGAGTTTGCTCCCGATCTCCTGCTGGTACGGATACTGAATCGCATCGCGGGTGCAAATCACCAACGTTTTTGCCAGCGTTGCAAGAGCCAATGCATTCTCGACTTCTTGTTCACTCGGATCACTGCTGAGAGTAATCATGTTGGCTGCAGGCAACTGAAGATTCACTGCATGTTCCATCACAGTGGGGAGATCGAACCGATCCACCACTTCCAGATTTCGCAGCCGGGCAAACGCAATGATCAACGTTGAAGCCGAGTTCGGCACCGGATCGAGCTCCGCCCCACTGGCTGTGCGAATCGTTTTCTGGGCGATGGCCTGTGCAGCCGTGCGGATCGTGTCGGATTCATCGTCCCATTGCGATACTTCGCCGATATTGAACTGCTTGCGCAGCTTATCGAGCCGATTGGCCGTGGCTTCGAACACGGAGACATCGAGTCGGCCGGATTCCACCGCTTCCACGAGCGCCCTGTGACGCTCCAGCATCGCTGCTGGTGCTTCGCTACTTTCCAACACATCCACACCGGCGGCCTTGGCCAGAATGGCGGCCTCGCCGATTCCCCAACCTTCGGAAATCGCATTCATGCTCATCGAATCCGTGACGATGAGACCATCGAAACCGAGTTCCTCACGTAGCAATCCAGTAAGAATCCGCTTGCTAAGCGTCGCGGGCTGATCATCGAGCGCGGGGAACAGGATGTGTGCGGTCATGATCGCGGGCACACCGGCGGCGATCGCCGCCTTGAACGGCACCAACTCCATCTCGTGCATTTCTTCGATACTGGCGCCGATCTCCGGGAGGCCGTGGTGGCTATCGATGTGCGTATTGCCGTGACCCGGGAAGTGTTTAACGGTAGGAATCACCCCTTCGTCCAGATGTCCGGCAATGGTCGCCACAACGGAATTGCTCACCACATCCGGAGTTTCGCCAAACGATCGGGTGCGGATCACCGGGTTCTGCGGATTATTGTTGATATCGGCCGTGGGTGCGTAGTTGGTATTGATGCCCACGCTACGAAGCTGGCGGGCATTGAGCCGCGACGATTCGCGGATGTCATTGGCATCCAGCGCTCCGAGTCCCATCGCGCTGGGCACAGTCACCAAATCCATCGGCAAACGGGTGACGATTCCACCTTCCTGGTCGGCAGCTATGAAGAGCGGCGGCATGCCTTCCTCCTTGGCAGCGGCCTGCAGTTGCGCGGTGAGTGTTCGAATTTGCTCGCGACTGGTGAGGTTATCGCCGAAGAACAGCACACCGCCGGGGCGGATGGTGTTGAACGCCTCGCGATCGGCAGCGGTGAATTCCGGACCCACAAAGCGGAACATAATCGATTGACCAACAAGGGAAGAGATATCGAGTGACAAGGCAGACTCCTGAGATGCAGCGTTCGTTTCTCGGAGGCTAGTCTACCGTGGATCAATGTTTCTGCAGGTTCTCAATCCGTACAGATGGTGTCGCATCGCGCACAAAGGCAAGCATATTCGAACCTACTGCAGGTCGAACGTTAGCCACCATTTCGTCACTTGAAACCAGTGCTGCACCTGCCCAACGGGTCGTTTGACTCTCAGACAGCGGACCTTCAGGCACGGAAATATCGACTAATAGTGAAGGCGAGTTCGAACTCGACCAAAGGACGTGATCGATTGAACCTACAGGAGGTTCGCCAACATCTCTCGTGCCAAATGTGCCATCACTTGGGTTGCGCGCAAGGTACGCTCCAGAACCAAATATCCCAGAAATCACCACGTAGCGGTCTCCCCAGGTTTCTCTGAGCCGTTGCCCCATCGACTTTGCTCCGTGAGGGATTCCGCCTGGTTTTTCGCTCTGAATGTGACCATTGTGTGCCCAAAGAATCACCTTCCTGGCGCGATTGACCGGTGCCGAAGTTCGCCGAGCCATGACCTCATCTCGACTGTTCCATCGTTCGGCGGATTCATGAGACGGTGAGTTTGCAAGCGCGAGCAACATATTGAATGACTCCGTAAGAGAGCGTGCGCAATCTTTTGCGAGATCCAGATTGTCAGAAGATAACGCTGTCGAGCTCAGAATCATCTTCTGGATTTCTTGAATGGTGCTGAGAAATGTCTGGAATTCCCGTTCGTCGAAAGGAGATGGATCCCACATCTGAAGTCGGCTGATTTGCTCCAGGATTCTGACCGTGACAGCGTCATGGCCTGCGCCGATCTTCGAAAACAAACCTAGAAGCTTCAAAGCTGGTGCAGAAAAGTCTTGTATATCAATACCGATAAACTCCACCGGGTCATCTGGGTGCTGGATGTTCCAGCTGCGTAGCCATTCGATCATCGCGAGCACCTCTCGCGTTTTCCATGTCCAGAAGTTTTGGGACGCAAGGGCTTCCATCGCCGTGCCATTGCCGTGGACGACAAAGTCGTTCACGATCCGGCATTGGATGGCACTATCTTCCATTGCGACCACCCGAAAACCCATGTGTTCTATCAGGTATCTTGTGATTTTGTCGCGGAGTTGATTGATTTCCCTCTGTCCGTGGGTCGGTTCGCCAAGAGCCACTATTTTTGCGGTTTTGGTGACGCTGCTCAGAATTGCCAGATCGTCGTACGAAGAATCTGGATCAACGCCGGCCAATGGAATCAATGAGTCAGGTCTGAATAGCCGTGGAGTTGACGCCATGCGTTTTCCTTTCACGGATCTTCTTGCGATGTTGATGGTGCCATTTTCGTTGATTCATCTGCACCCCGCCATTTCACTAGCAGAACCACGCCGATCACCACCACCAGCAGCACCAAAATGGTCAGGCAGGCAGGTGGATATGGAGTGACCACCATGGCGAGAACCGCCAGCACGATGGCACCACCGGTGAGCAACTCGCGATTGTCGTGAAGGAAAGCGCGAATCCGGGGATCGCGGAGGTAGTGGGAGCAGGCGGCGTAGGCAATTCCGTCCACTGCAAGACCAAGCACGGCCAGAACCCGGAACGCCGACATCAGATCGACAAGGACGATTCGAATCAGTGCCTCGAGTAGATCTTGCACGTTGGCATCCTGATTGGAGATGAACCAGCTTCGACCCAACCCAATGACCGCCAGTACGACCACCATGCTGATAGAGACTCCAAGACCCATTTGCTTAAGCGCCTCGAGCCGATTGGTGGCAGAAATCAAAATTGAGGCGAGAGCGACTACGGTGATCACCGGCAGAAGGATTGCCAATGTATCGATGACCTCAATGATGTTCGTGATCTGCGCAAGTGTTTCGGAGGAATAGAGAACGACGGTCGAACGTTCGGGTGGAATCGAAATCGAGTAGTTACTTGAGGGGAAGAGGGTAGCGAGATGCCCATTCACCCAATCGATGGCTGGCTGCAGATTGAGCACCAGATCGCCACTACTGGTGTTGAGCAGATCTTGCCCGCTATCCGTCAATACACCCATGAGAGCGCGGTGAGTGATGCGGTTTGCTTCGGTCCACCATGTCGAGAACGTTGGAGATGAAACGAAATCAGTGAGGGCGATGCGGGCAAGCGTCGAGATTTGACCACGTGTGAAGTTTTGCAGCCGGCCTGCATCCTCGTCCGCCGCGATCTGATGGTCGATCATCGTCGCAGCCTGGTCGACCACATACTCCTGCACCGCCGGATCATCGGCCACCGGCCCCACGGTCTCCGCCCAGGAATCAGAATCCTGCACCCGCTGATCAGCCCAGAGCGCGGTCGTGGATGTGATGAGCCCCAGCACAAACATGATCATCGCCAGGCGGAAACACCAGGTTCTCCAGGTTGTGGTCGTGCGAGCATCAGTCATGGCAGGCTCCGATAATTCTCGGTTAGTCTGCCTCGATTATGAACTGGTTTGTCGCAAAACGGTGAAATCAGGCGAGCGAAATCGTTTCCTGCACCATGAACGCCACTTCCTCGGCATCGATCGGACCGTAGGTGGTATCGATCACGATGTGCGGGCAATCCAGCTCGAGTTTGTCGGCCACACCTTCGGCGAGGTAGTGACGCAGATCACCAAGTCGATTGCCATCGTTGTGGATAGGGTGACGATCCGGATCGCTCATCCGCTGTTCGTAGCGTGAGATCAAAATGGCATCATCGGCTTTCACGTGAATCAGCACGGCCGAAGACATCGCCAACAGTGGTGAGAGATCCGGTTCTGCCAGCCCCTTGTGAAAGAAGCTTTCGATCACAACTCCGTTACCGGATCGGAGGATTTCGGATGCGGTAGCAACCAACTGCATGTGCGCTGCCAGACCCAACTTGCCAGGCATTGTGAAAGCGATCTCACCCAGCGAATCCGCAAACTGTTCCTTGATGGTGTCTTTTGCCAGTAGTGGCAGATGAAGATGATTTGCCAGAGGACGCGACAGTCGCGTTTTGCCGGCACCTGGTGGGCCGGAAATGATGACAAGAGGTGGCTTGGTCACGCTGGTACATCCTGTTCTGCTTGCCGGAGTGTCTCGCGAATTCTCTGCGCCAATCCCGGAACATCGAGCGCATTGTGCGATGTATCAATCATGATGGTCGGCAGTTTCAGGTGCAGCGGCTCAGCCATATACGCTGGTAGTTCGGGCTTCAGCGATCCCAACTTTTCTCGATCACCATGCACCCAGTGCCGCTCAGATTGCAAAGCCCGGTGTTCGTAGCGGTGCTTGAGCACGGCATCATCCGCGCGAATATGCACCAGCACGGCATTGGCTTCTGCTGCGAGCTCTCCGATAGATTCGCTGTATCGATCGCTCTGGAAAAACCCCTCAATCACAACTGATTGGCCAGCCCGCAACAACTCACCGGCAACGGCGAGGATTTGGGCGACTGCGGCCTCGCCGAGAACCTCGTTCATCTCGGCAGCGGCAGGACCAATGTTATCGGCCAGGCTCTCCTTGATTTCATCCATGCACAGCAGTGGATAACCGATCTCGCGAGCCAAAGGTCGGGCACTCGTGGTTTTGCCCGCGGCTGGCGGGCCAGAAATAATCACCAGATGTGGTCTAACCGTGTTATCCCCCGAGATAGAGCTGCCTCACACGAGGATCGGCGAGAAGTGCCTCGCCCGATCCAGTGAAGCGATTTTGCCCTAATTCGAGAACATATGCACGATCGCTGATCTGCAAACTTCGGGTTGCGTTCTGTTCCACCAGCAAAAGGGTGAGTCCTTCGGACTGGAGAACACCGATTTGTTCGAAGATCAGATCCACGAACATCGGTGCCAATCCGAGCGATGGCTCATCCATTAGCACGATGCGCGGATTGCTCATCAGCGCTCTGCCCATTGCCAACATCTGCTGCTCGCCACCGCTCATGGTGCCAGCCGCCTGAGTTCGACGCTCGGCGAGGCGCGGGAACAGATCGAAAACTTTCGCCATCAAATCTGGAATTTGCTTCTTGTCTTGCAACGAGTAGGCGCCGAGTTCCAGATTCTCCACAACTGTCATGTTGGAGAACACAATTCGGCCTTGCGGCACCACAGCCATGCCGTGGCGGATCACATGCTCCGGTCGCATACCGGTGACAACCTTGCCATCCAGCATGATCTCTCCGCTCCATGGTTTCAGCTGACCACATACCGATTTGAGTACGGTGGACTTTCCTGCACCATTCGGGCCGATGATGCTCACGGCCTCGCCGGGATGCACGACCATCGAGACATCGTGCAGAATTTGCACCTGCCCGTAATTCACATTGATCTTATCGACGGAGAGCATCGGATTCGGCAGATTCGCTGCGGGATCTTCGCCATCGAGGTACACATCCTGGCGTACGGCGGTATCAGGTTCCAAAGTAGGCCTCCATCACGCGAGGGTTCTGTCGAACCTCGGAGGGTGTGCCGTAAGCGATGACGGAGCCATAATCGAACACGCACATCGTGTCGCACAGGTCCATCATGATCGCCATTTCGTGGTCTGTGAGAAGCAGCGTTTTGCCCTCGGCGATCCAGCGTTCAATTTGCTCCAGCAGCTTCTTCTCCATCACCGGATTCACCCCGGCAAACGGTTCATCGAGCAGGAGCAAGTCTGTTTCGATCATGCTCAGCCGGAGGAACTCCACCAGCTTTTGCTGACCGTAGCTCAGATTGGCGGCATACTCATTTCGCAATCGACTCAGACCCAGACCATCCAGTAATTCGGCGGCCCGCTGTTCAGCTCCCTGGGCGCCATCTTGCGCCACAACAGTGAGGTTTTCCATCACCGTCATGGTGGAGAACAGCCGTGTGAGCTGGAAGGTTCGGCCGATACCCATGCGGTTAACGGCATCCGACTGTTTACCGGCGATATTCTGATTCTTGTAAAGAATCTCGCCAGAATCGGGCGTATCCACGCCGGTGATCAGATTGAACATCGTCGATTTTCCGGATCCGTTTGGTCCGATCACACCAGTGATCTTGCCCTTCGGTACCTGAAAACTGGCCTCGTTAACGGCGGTGATACCGCCGAACTTTTTGG
Source organism: Chloroflexota bacterium (assembly GCA_023424355.1). Taxonomy (GTDB): domain Bacteria; phylum Chloroflexota; class Chloroflexia; order Thermomicrobiales; family UBA6265; genus UBA6265. Next base: position 9,931 of record JAFAEA010000212.1, read on the forward strand.
TGACTTTCTGGACTTTGAGGATATCCTCGGTGGCCACAGCACTCATACGCGTCGACTCCTCGGGATGATATTTCGACCCTGCAGCAGCGAAATCAATCCACCCGGCATGAACAGCACCACCAGAATAATGATGCCGCCATAGACGATCTGATACAGATTCGGATCCTGCTCCCACACTTTTTCGGAAACGAGCGTCAGCACTACGGCACCGATGATCGGGCCGAGAATGGTGCCGCGTCCGCCGAAGATAGTGGTGGTGATTGCGCGGATCGACCAGATGATGCCAAACACGGTGATAGGATCGATATAGCCAACATGGCGAGCGTAAATGGCACCAGCAATTCCCGGGAAGATCGCACTCCCTGCAAAGGTGCTCACCTTCACCCAGGTGGTTTTGATACCCATTGCTTGCGCGGCAACTTCGTCGTCACGAATCGCGAGAAGCTTGAGTCCCCAGCGGGAGGTTCCCAACACGTACGACCACGTGATGGCCACAATCGCCAGCAGGAGCATGGCGTAATAGTTTTGGTTGTTGTGCAGTATCCGCTGGAAATCCTCAAAGAAGGACATTCCATCCTCCGGCCGCTGAATCCTGGGTTTGCGCAGGAAAACGCCCTTGCCGCCAAGAGTCAGATCGGGCCAGGAGAGCACGATCACGCGGGCGAGTTCAGCGAACGCCAACATCGCGATGGCGAAGTAGGGACCTCGCAATCGCAGGGTAGGGATACCAACCACAACACCAACAACAAAGCACATGGCACCTGCCGCCAAAACAGCCAGCATCCAATGCGTCTCACGATGGTGAATCAATAGCGCGGCGGTGTACGATCCGATGCCGAAGAATCCGGCGGTGCCGAACGATGTGTATCCGCCATATCCCGAGAGCCAGTTCCAGCTGGATGACAACGAGATCACGAGCAGGATCGTGAGCGTGAGAGTGACGGTGTAGGCCTTGGCGTTTACCGGTAGCCACACAAGGATGCCGATGGCGATCAGGAAAATCGGGAGGTAATACCACCCCAGACGCTTCTCCCAGCCGGGCGGCGTATAGGCGCCGCGATCATCATCAGCGGGCGCCAGGTTCGGGTCGATCGGTGTTGCTTGAGGATCCGTCATGCTATTCCTCAGCCTTTCCGAAGAACCCGGATGGACGCACGATGAGCACCACCAACAGGATCAGATACGCCACGCCCTCCGACAGCTGGCTGGATGTGTAGAACGCAGTGACCGTTTCGCTCACGCCCAAAACGAGGGCACCAAGAAACGCTCCGACGAAGCTCCCCAATCCGCCAAGCACGATAATGGCGAATCCCTTGCCGATGAACATGCGGCCCATTTCCGGATTGATGGTGAAGATAATCGAGATCAGAGCGCCCGAGATCGCCGCCATGGCTGAGCCGAGCGCGAACGTCACGTACCGCACCTGGCGAATATCGATGCCGCAAAGTTGTGCTACTGCAGGATGTTCACTGGTGGCGCGAATCGCTTTACCAAAAGTTGAGCGGTTCAGGAACAACCACATACCAATGGTGACCAGCATGGCAATCACAAATGCCACGAGGCGAGCTTTTGAGATCGAGATTTCACCGATTTGCCAACTGCCACTGAGCGGCGTGTAGTTCACCGAGCGGAAGTTGGAGGTCCACAGGTTCAGCGCCACCCCCATCATCAGAGTGGACATACCAAACGTGATGAGTAGGGAGTTGATCATTGGCTGATTTACCACTCGCTCAATCAGCGTGATCTGCAAGAGCAATCCCAAAACCGCCATCACGATGGCCGTTAATGGCAGGGAAATCAGGGGATTGATACCAGCCTGGGTGAACAGGAAAAAGGTGATGTACGCACCAAGCATCATCAATTCGCCGTGTCCGAGATTGATGATCTTCATCACTCCAAAAATCAGATTCAGGCCAGTCGCGAACAGCGCATAGACGCCGCCGAGCAGCAATCCACTGACAACGATTTGCAGGAGATCCATATATTCGCCTTCTGGATTCGAGAAGAGTTGCGCAGAATCGTGCAAAGAGCTCGCCCGAGCGAATCAGGCGAGCTCTTGCGTGGATGCTAGCGTTCGTCCCAGCCTGGAGTTGGGAGGTCGATTTCGCCCGTAGTGAGGCCTTCTGGCGCCACGATGAACTTCTCTCCGCCCTGCCACTGCACGGTCAGCGGAATGTGACCAACCTGCTTGCCGGTCTCATCCACCTTGTATCCGCCCGGGAGGATGTTCTCCATCTCGAGACCGAACAGTTCATCTGCGATAGCGTCGAGATCGAGCTCGCCGACGTTGTTCACGGCCATTTCCAGAATCTGGCACCCGGCGTAGCCGGTGGCGGCGTGGTAATCCGGCTCGCGATCGAACATCTCCACGTAGGCATCAAAGAATTCCTTGTTGCTCGGGGTTTCGACTTCCGGCTCCCACATGGATGGACCGAGTACCCAATCGGCATCGGCTCCGAGGGTTTCCACGAAGTCCGGCTGCGCGGCACCTACCGAGTAGGTGTAGAGCTTGCACTCCAGCCCGAGTTCCTTCGCCTGACGCTGAATCAGCACCGAATCCGGCAGATAGGAGCCGCCGATGAGCATATCCGGAGCGAGATCGCGGATCTTGGTGAGCACACCAGAAACGTCGGTCGCCTTCTGCGGATAGCTTTCCTCAAGAACGACTTCGATTCCTGCTTCCTCTGCCCAGGCCACGGCGCCTTCGCCGGTGGACATTGGGAAGACGGCGTCTTCATAAATCACGGCGGCAGTCGTGTATCCCTGCGCTGGCGCGATGTTGGTGACGATATCCTTGAAGTAGTCACCAGCCACCGAATAGACACCGAACACCATTTGATGTCCGCTCTCCCAAATGGAATTGGCGGAAGCACCGGCCACCAGCAATGGCTGGCCATACTGTTCGGTTACCTGCGCTACTGCCTGGGTGACACCACTGGCGTAGGGGCCAAGCACGAGATCGACTTCATCTTCGGTGATCAGCTTTTCATAGAGCCGGGCACCGGTGGTGGGATCGGACTGATCGTCGTAGATCACGAACTCAACCGGTCGGCCAAGCAGACCGCCATCGGCGTTCTTCTGGGCTTCCCAAAGCTGAAATGCTTCCTGTTGGTACAAACCGGTTCGTCCGTTGGTACCCGAAGTAGATACGGATGCACCGATACGAATCGGATCGCCACTGGGTGCTTGCGCAAACGATCGCGAGAATGGCGAAACCGCCACGCCGGCACCGAGAGCAGCGCTGCCTCGAAGAAGAGAGCGTCGATGGAACCTTGCCATGATTGCCTCCCGTTGCTGAAGGTAGTTCAGCATGAGAATCACCTCGTACCATAAAGCAGATCAATGTCCCCAGATCGTCTGCAGGAATCGATAAATGCCCTTGGGTTTGCATAATAACCCGGATGCGAGATGACGCTTGTAACAGTAGGTCCATACTAATGTCCATCGTATGCAATCGTCAAACATTAAGTCGAGCGAGATAAAGGTCTTTACTCGCCTGCGAGAGCGCTGTTCTTCTGGAGTTCCTTGCGGATCAAGTCTGCCACTTCGTGCTCGTTGTACTCGCGATCGGTGGTATCCAGCACGATCAGCGGGCAATCGAGATCCAACGGCTTACCCATGCCTTCTTGCAGGAGCTTCCTCAGTTCCTCCGCAGTGCCATCGGTGTTGTGAATCTCGTGGCGAGAGGGATCATCCATGCGCTCGGCGTATCGCGATACCAGTTCGTCCTCGTTCGCAGTTACGTGCACAAGCACGGCATTTGCCTGCTCTAGAAGCGGCTCCAACTGCGGTTCTGTGATGCCTCGATGGAAGAAACTCTCGATCACCACCCCATGACCCGAGCGAATGAGTTCCCTGGCGGTGGCGATCAATTGCAATTGCGAGCCCTTGCCGAGGTCGCTGGCGTGATCATGCGCGCCATCTCCGAGTGCATCGGCGAAAAGCTCTTTGATCCCGTCCTTGGTGAAGAGCGGCAAGCCGAGGGATTCTGCCATATTTTTCACGATACTGGTTTTGCCCGATGCCGGTGGGCCGGTGACGATGACAAGCGTTGGTTTGGATTGGGCCAAAGTGGTGATTCTCCAGTGAGTTGCGAGCAAACGAAATCAGCACCGGTGGCAAGGTTCGCCACACGGTGCTGATTCGATACGCAGGATTCTCGCCACAATCTAGAGCGAGCCTTCTCCCTTGAGATAGCGCACGTATCTGCCGGCTGCGGCCGGCATGTCGTCCGGATGCTCGTTCATGTAGTTGATCATGGCGCTGGCCACGATGGCACCATCGGCGCTTTTGCCGACCTGCTGCACATGTTCTTGCGTGCTGATGCCGAAACCAACCGCCAGCGGTTGATGCGTGAACGAGCGCACCCGGTTCATGTAGCTCTCGAACTCGCTGCTCATGTTCTCGCGCGCACCGGTAACACCAGTCACGGCCACGCAGTACACGAAGCCACTGCCGCGTTCGTCCACCATTTTGAGGCGATCATCAGTCGTAGTCGGCGCAACCATGAAGATGAGATCGATGCCGTGTTCGCTGGCGTCCGATCTGAGGCGATCGCTTTCCTCGATCGGCAAATCGGGAACGATGAAGCCATCCACACCCGCATCGGCACAATCTTCCACGAACTTCGTCAGTCCGTATTTCACCATCGGATTGAAGTACCCCATCAGCATGATGGGCGTCTCGATTTCGTTCGCGCGGGCATCCCTCACGATGTCGATGCAATCCTTCAGGGTTGTGCCTGCATCGAGGCTGACCTGGCTGGTGTGTTGCACGGTTGGGCCATCGGCCAACGGATCCGAGAATGGAGTACCGAGCTCGATCAGATCCGCGCCAGCGTTCACCATCTCCGCGAGAATCTGCTGACTGGTCTCCAGATTCGGATAACCGGCGGTGAGATACGGCATTAATGCGGTGCGATTTTCAGCTTTGCAGCGCTCAAATGTTTGCTGGATTCGACTCACAGTTCCACTCCAAACGCTTCTGCCACAGTGTGCATATCCTTATCGCCGCGGCCGCTGAGATTCACGATCACATTTTTGCCGGGTCCGATCTTCTTCGCATTCTGGGCGATCCACGCTATCGCGTGGCTGCTCTCGAGGGCAGGGATGATGCCTTCGGTGCGGCAGAGAATCTGGAAGCCTTCCAGCGCTTCCTTGTCCGTAATGGCAGCGTACGTCGCGCGACCGCTGTCCTTCATCCAGCTGAGTTCTGGACCAACGCCCGGGTAATCCAGACCGGCGCTGATGGAGTGGGTCTCAATGATCTGGCCGTCATCGTCCTGCAACACGTAGCTCCAACTACCGTGCAGCACACCTTGCTCGCCTTTCACCAGAGTGGCGGCGTGTTCGTGACCATCGAGTCCGTGACCGCCAGCCTCGACACCCACAATCTCGACCTCGGTGTGCGGAATGAATTCGTAGAAAAGGCCCATGGCGTTTGATCCACCACCGACGCAGGC
>JAFAEA010000398.1 GCA_023424355.1 Chloroflexota bacterium
GGCCACCACGTTCCCGCGATGGCATGCCAAGCTTCACGCAGGTGCTGGTAAACATCCACGAACTGTGGACGCGTGACCGCGCCAAAGTAGTCAAGGGCGGACAGGATGTGGCGAAGCATCTCATCGCGTCCACCGGCATCGCTGGCACACCTGATCCGGTAAAAGCAACATCTCTTCAGCAGGTGATGCGAGGTCTGTACGAGAAGTTCGACAGGGCCCATGGTGGCTTTGGCGAAGCTCCCAAGTTCCCTCAAGCCTCTACACTCGAGTTCCTGCTGCGCCACTACGCGCGCACTGGGGACGTCGCGGCACTTTCGATGGTGGAACTCACACTCGGGGCAATGGCAGAAGGTGGTATCCACGATCAGATAGGTGGTGGTTTCTCCCGCTACTCCGTCGATGCCCAGTGGCACGTACCGCACTTCGAGAAGATGCTGTACGACAATGCCCAACTACTACCACTCTACGTAGATACATATAAGCACACCGATGAGCCGATGTATCTCGAGGTGGCCCGATCTCTGGTCGGTTGGCTTGAGCGGGAGATGCTGCTGCCGCATGGAGCATTTGCAGCCGCGCTCGATGCCGATAGCGAAGGTGTGGAAGGCAAGTTCTACATCTGGACCGCGGCCGAAATCGATGCCGCCTTCGATGCTGAAGATGCCGATCTGCTCAAACTCCATTTCGGCATTGCCGATCCGGGAACGTTCGAGGGTGCAACCGTTTTGCGCGTGGTGAAAGCCGATGAAGACATCGCCGAGGATCTGGGCAAGCCAGTCGCCGAAGTTAAGCAGCGGCTTTCACAGTTGAAGGTGCGCATGCTGGAACTGCGAGGCAAGCGCAAACGTCCGGGTCGCGATGACAAGGCCATCGCCAGCTGGAATGGTTTGACGATTCACGCCCTCGCCTATTCCGGCCTTGCGCTCAACGAACCAGGCTGGATTGCACTCGCCGAACGCGCTGCGACCTTCATCACGAGCAAAATGATCGGCAGCGATGGATCCATCTCCAGAAGCTGGGCCAACGGAAGTTCGAGCGCGGCAGGAGTGCTGGACGATTACGCCAACATGATTCGTGGCTTACTCACCTTGTACGGTGCCACCGGCAACGAGAAGTGGCTCTCCCCTGCAAGCAAGCTCTTGAATTATGTGCTGGCCCACTTTGGTCACGAATCCGGCATCGGTTTCTACGACACGCCAGATACGGCAAAGGACCTGTTCACCCGACCGCGTGAGCTCACGGATTCCGCCACTCCATCTGGAAACGCAACCATGGCGGAAGTGCTTCAAATTCTCGGCGTAATGCGGCGAGATGATGATCTCATCGACAAGGGCCGCAAGATCGTGGAATCGATGTCGGGTGTACTGGCGAAGTATCCGATGCACCTCGGTATGATGGCGTGCGCTGCTGAGCGAGCCGTAACCTCGCCTCGCGAACTGATAATCGGTGGAGATGCTGATGGCGCACTGCGAAACGCGGGGGCCCAGCGGGTCGATCCCGTTGTGATTCGGGGCTATACCTCCCCGGAATCTGAGTGGGCGTTTCTTGCAGACAAGCCGGCCGGAACCGGGCCAATCGCATACTGGTGCAGGGATTACACCTGTCTCGCACCAGTAAGTGATGCAGATGCGTTGATTGAGGCGATGAAGAGCTAAACGAGACCGGCGGGAAGTGAAACTTCCCGCCGGTGTTTGTTTCCTAATCAAGCATCTCGTGGAGCCAGTCCAATCTGGCCTGCACACCAAATGCGCCACCGCCGTCGTGACCATTGAAATCGTAGCGATGCATCTGCTTTTCGCCTGCGTACACGTTGTAGGCAGCGTAGACGGTGCTCGGTGGGCAGGTGGAATCCATGAGACCAACCGTGAACCGTGCCGGTGCAGTCGCACGCTTGCTGAAGTTCACCCCATCCACGTACGCGAGCGTGTTGAAGGCGGTTTCCACCAGATCCTGATGTTGCTTCAACCATGCCGTAAGCTCGGAATATGGCAAAGCATCTGTAATCGCTACGGCGCGTTCGTAGTGACAGAGGAACGGCTGGCCAGCCCAGATACCGGTGAGATCATCCACCAAACCGGCCACAGCCAACGTGATGCCGCCGCCCTGGCTGCCGCCTGTGGCGATGATGCGACCATCCACATCCGGATGATTGCGAGCGGCTTCAACGGCACGAACTGCATCGCTAAACACGCGTCGGTAGTAATGCTCGTATGGGGAACTCAATCCGCGGGTGAGGAAGCCCGGCACCTGCGGTTCGCCGTTGGCTCCGGCATCAGCAGTAGCACCCTTCGACCACGCACTACCTTGGCCACGCGTATCCATCACGAAATGCGCGAATCCGGCGGAGCTGATGAGCGTGTGATTGGTGGCGAAGTTCCGACCTCCACCGTAGCCGATATATTCCACCACACATGGCACCGGTCCATCGCGATGCTTCGGTACGAGGAGCCACGCCCTAATCGGCTGGCCGCCGAAGCCGGCGAAGGTGACATCGTACACATCCTGCGCACGGAGGCCGACATCGATCGGCTCGTACGTTGCAGCCAGATCGTGCGATCGCACTTCGGCAAGTGTTTCCTGCCAAAAGGCATCGAACCCTTCCGGTTCAGGAATCGGTGAAAGGTAGCTCTCCAGCCTGTCTGGAGGGAGATCGAACATCGCCATGAGTAACACCTCGCATGAAGTTACGAATTCTGGAAGTCACGGTAGCACAGGCTCGTGTTTGTGGCACCTGCTATTGTGAGGTTCAGTACAGCGAGTAATTTCGAAATGGGAGAAATGTATGAATCAGGATCTCACCACCTGCGCCACCTGTGGCGTGGAGCACGACCAGCCCCTACCCGCCGTGTGCGCCATTTGTGACGATGAGCGCCAGTATCTGCCCTCCGATGGCAAGCAAAAATGGACCACACTCGGGAAGCTTGCCGAAGACCGAACATTCGAGATTTGGGAGATTGAACCGAAGCTACACGGCATGCTCGTATCTCCACATGTCGGGATCGGGCATCGACCTCTGCTGGTCCAGACCGATGAGGGTAACCTGCTGTGGGATCCGCCGGCGTTTATCGACGAGGATTCCATAGCCAAGGTGAAAGCGCTTGGAGGCGTGCGCTGGATTGCCCCCAGCCATCCGCATATGTTCGGGATGCAGTTGGAGTGGAGCGCTGCCTTCGATGACGCACCGGTGATGATCAGCGAGCGCGATAAGGAATGGCTGGCGAGAACCGGACCCGCGATTAAGTTCTGGGACGATGAGCATCAGCTCGCAGAGAATCTGACTCTGATTCGGGTTGGTGGTCACTTCGCCGGCATGGCGGTGGTGCACTGGAACGGTGCCGATGATGCCGGTGTGTTGTTGAGCGCGGATGCAATTGTACCGGTGCCGGATCGCGGCTGGGCGACCTTCCTCCGCAGCTATCCGAACCAGATTCCGTTATCACCACTGGGTGTACAGCGCATCGCCGATCGCGTGCGCGATCTCAAGTTCGATCGTTTGTATGGAAACTTTCTGGAGCGAGTCTGCCCATCTGGTGCCAGCGAAATGGTGGAACGATCCGCCGCTCGGCACATCGCCTGGATGACCGGTGAGCACGATGACTTGATCTAGAGAATAATCAGTAACACCACAACGGCCAGGATGACGACCAACCCAATCGCGATGAGAGGAATCGTCCACGGCGATCGCGACTCCTCTGGAGTGGATACCTGAGTCGGCGTTGCGACTTCCTGAGCTGGAGTCGATTCAGTCGTCTTGGTGACCTCAATGGAGGTTTCAGGAGCTACCTCGATATCAGAAGTTGGTTCCAATTGCTCGACGGCGGCCCCGGTCTCAGGGGCAGCAGCGGGCTCATTGTGGTGGTGACGCGTCGCCGCCTGCACCTGTTCTACGCCATGCACAATCACGGGATCGGGCTCTGGTGCGGGCAGATTTCCACGTTCAGCAATTGTCTGCAGCCACTGCGGCAGGTCGCTGACATCCAGCAATGAATGAGGATCGATGACGCTGCTATCGGGTTCGGGCAATGTGCGTTCATGTCGCTCTTCGACGGTGGGCATGTTTCGCCATGCCGGTGGTCTTTTCAACCAGGCAGGCATGGCATCCTTCAAACCACCATCGGGAATTGGACGCATGGTATCGGGTTGTTTGTTATCGCTCATCGCTCAACCCCGTCGTGGACCGCGCAGCTCATCGGTATCCAACCAGATCGTTACCGGACCATCGTTCACCAATTCTACTGCCATCTCGGCACCAAATACGCCGGTTTCCACACGAAATCCGGCAGATCGCATTGCTGCACAGAAATCGTCGACCATCGGCGCGGCAACATCCGGAGGTGCGGCCTTGGCCCAACTGGGGCGACGTCCCTTGCGCACATCGGCGTATAGCGTGAATTGCGATACCACCAGCATACCGATCGCATCTGGATCTTCAGCGAGATAGTCCAAAGCGGATCGGTTCATGGCACCGTCGGCATCATCCAGGATACGCAGATTGGTGATCTTGTTTATGAGCAGGTCGATTTCGGATCGCCCATCCTCCGGGGCGATGCCCAGAAGCACCAGGTAGCCGCAATCGATGGATCCAGTGACGTTGCCTTCAACGGTGACGGAGGCGCGACTCACGCGCTGGACGCAGGCTCTCACTTCGGGGCAATCATTGCGGTAGCGAGAGCGGCGATACCTTCCTCACGGCCCACAAAGCCCATGCGTTCGTTGGTGGTTGCCTTGATGCTGATGCAATCGAGCGGCAAGCCGGAAACCTCGTGAATGCGCTGCTTCATCGCCGGCACGTGTGGATTTACCTTCGGTGCTTCGGCGATAACGCTGGCATCGATATTCACAACATCCCAGCCATGCTCGGCAAGCAGCGCGACACTGTGCTTCACGATCTCGATGCTATCGAGATCTTTCCATTTCTCATCCGTAGGCGGGAAATGGACACCGATATCTCCGAGCGCCGCGGCACCGAGCATCGCATCCGCAATCGCGTGGAGCAATACATCGGCATCGCTGTGGCCATCGAGTCCCTTATCAAACGGGATCTCGATTCCACCAAGAATCATCGGTCGCCCTTCGGCGAAGCGATGAACATCGTATCCAATACCGGCGCGTGGCCACTTCATGATTCCGCTTCCTTTCGGGCGCGGAGCAGCGCCTCGGCAATGAGAAGGTCAGATGGATGCGTGATTTTCAGATTGATAGAATCACCGGCAACGATGTGGACCGGCTTGCAAAGTCCCTCGGCAAGCGATGCTTCATCGGTGACCGGCCCGGTGGTTGTTTGAGAAAACTCGATCATCTGTCGCATCAAATCGGCCCGAAACACCTGCGGAGTTTGTGCACCCCATAGTGTGGATCGATCGATAGTTTCGGCGATGATGCCATCCTGCACGCGTTTCACGGTATCTGTGAGCGGTGATGCCAGAATGGCGCCACCATGATCCTTTGCGGCCTGAATGCACTGTTCAATTTGCGTACTAAGGATCAATGGACGCGCAGCATCGTGCACCACAATGATCTCCGCGTGGTGTTCCACGGCGCGCACTCCGTTCGCTGTGGATGCCTGGCGCGTATCGCCACCAACCACAACTTCGCTGATCTTGCGCCAACTGCCGGTGTACATCATTTCCACTATCGGCGCCCGAGTGTGTTCGCCAACAACAACCACGATCTCGGAAATGCTGGCGGCCTTTTCGAAAGCATCCAGGGTCCATGCCAGCACCGGTCGATCGAGGAGATTTGCCAACACCTTGCCGGAATCGCCGAACCGCTCACCTTTGCCCGCGGCCACAATCACAGCGGATGCGGTCATGTGCGGTTCTCCCGGGCGGCAAACAGACGCTCTGCGACTTCATCCGGCACTGGAGCCGATCCCAAAACGCGACCCTCTCGGAAGCCAACGCCGTGGTAATCGCTGCCGCCGGTCGGAAGTAGCTCCCAGGCATCAGCAATGGAGCGAATCTGCCTGTGCTGCTCCGGCGAGTATTCGGCGTAGTAGGTTTCTAGACCCTTGAGTCCCGCGGGAACGAGTCGCTTCACAGTGCCTTCGATATCCCTCGTGGAATACGGATGTGCCAATACCGGTATCGCGTTGTTCTGCACCAGCAGCTTCACGGCATCCTCCGGTGAGAACGGATCGCGCGGGATATACCCCGGTCGACCGGCCTTGAGGAAGCGATCAAACGCTTCGCTTACATCCTTCACGGCACCAATCTCCATCAGCGCGCGGGCGACGTGAGGTCGGCCGATACTGC
>JAFAEA010000399.1 GCA_023424355.1 Chloroflexota bacterium
GGGTCCGAGTTCGATTGCGGTACGCATGTATTCGCCTCTCTTTCATCCTGTAATCGGATGATAACGCGACGTTTGGACACGTCCCGTCCGCTTTTTTCTTACGATCTGGAGAAATAGGCCACTATGCTGGAAATCAGACCAGGAATTTATCCGCCCAACTCGTCACTATTATGGGGATGAACGATTACATCTACCGAAATGGAGCCGATATGCCAAACATCCCGACCGTCACCCTCAACAATGGACTCGAAATGCCGCAACTCGGATTCGGGGTCTTTTAGATTCCCGATCCCGCAGAGTGCGAGGCTGCCGTGTCCAGCGCGCTGGAGCTTGGCTATCGCCTGATTGATACTGCCGCTGCCTATGGCAACGAAGAAGCGGTCGGTAAGGCGATTAAGGCCAGCGGTGTGCCTCGAGAAGACATTTTTCTGGTAACCAAGCTGTGGATCAGCGATACCAACGGCGACAAGGCGCGCGATGCGTTCGAGCGATCCCTCGAGCGACTCGATACCGATTACGTTGATGCTTACCTGATTCACCAACCATTCAACGATCCATTCGGAGCGTGGCGAGTGATGGAGAAATTGCAGGAAGAGAAGCTGACCCGTTCGATTGGTGTGTGCAACTTCGCGCCGGATCAGCTCGCCAATTTCGCGATCTTCAACGAGGTGGTGCCCGCGATCAACCAAATCGAGGTTCATCCTCATCATCAGCAGTTGGCTGCTCAGCAGACCCTGGAGGAGTTCGGGGTGCAAATGATGTCCTGGGGACCGTTCGCCGAAGGACTCAACGCGATGTTCACAGAGGAAACACTTGTGAACATCGGAGAGCAATACGGCAAGAGCTCGGCGCAGGTGATGCTGCGCTGGCAGATGCAGCGCTGAATCGTCGCGATTCCCAAGTCGGTACGCCCAGAGCGCCAGGCCGAGAATATCGACATCTTCGATTTCGAACTGAGTGATGAAGATCTGGCAGCCATCGCTACTCTCGATCGCGCTGAGAGCAGCTTCTTCAACCATCGCGATCCGGAAACGGTGAAGCGTCTCGCTGGTGCCACGCGAAACACTTAGAAACAGGAGTCCCATCCATGGCTAAGTGGACCGATCAAGAACTCAGCACGATCGATGCGCAAGATGAACTTCACATTTCCACGGCTCGCGCCGATGGCAGCATTCGCAAGCCGGTAATCATCTGGTCCGTGCGGGTTGGCAGCGATCTCTACGTCCGCGCGGTGCGCGGTGTGAATGGTCTTTGGTATCGCCACGCCATGGAAATCGGCGAGGGCGAGATTGATGCCGGCGGAGTCCGTAAATCCACGAGCTTTACGCCCATCGATGATGAGGAAACGAACAGGTCCATCGACGAGGCATTCCGCAGCAAGTACAGCCGGTATGCGAAATCGATCGTCGATTCCACCGTAACCGATCAGGCTCGGGAAGCGACGCTGCGAGTGGATCCGAAATAGCAGAGCAACCGTCTAGAGCCAACAAGCAGGAGATGGGCTGGGTCCATCTCCTGCTTTCGTATCTGTACGCACACATGAAATCGCGTGACCAATTGTCCGATTGCTTATGAGGGCAGTGCTCCCGTCATCATCAGAGATTCCGGCTGTAGGCCATCAACATGGCCGTCAAGAATTCGGCATACGTCCTCGAGCATTTCATTGAACGTCACAGACTCACCACGCTTTTCGGTGAACTCCTCAGCTACGTAGAAGGGTTGGGTGAGATAGGCCCGGAGTAGTGCCGGTCGATCTCCTGACTCCTGGAGTAGCTGTCGCGCTCTGGAGACGATCTCATCTGACTGACCCGCTTTGGCCCGGGATTCCACAGGATCAATCGCAGGATAGTATCCTTCCTTGGCCATTTCGCCAGACATCACAATCACTGAATCAACAGTACTGAGGGTGGAGTCCAATGCGGTGACCGAAGCATTCGATACGGGAACCAGAATAACCGTGGTATTGCCCCTAAACTGCACATCCAGTTTGTGAGCTTTCTCCACTTCATTCGGAGAAGCCAGGAACACGAGCAACGTGAGGTCTTCCTGGTTCCCCTCAAGTCTCGCGCAAATTTCGTCAGCAACCACGAGCTTCCCAACATTCGACTCGCCAACGATAGCTGCGACTCCATTCCGCATGAACGTCGCGAAAAGATCAATCGCTTTGATACCGATGTGTATTGGCGATGGTTCACCCGAGGACTGTGCAGAATGCATGAGTTGGTCGATTGCTCCTATTGTCGCTACAGCTGATGTAGCAGTGCCAGAACTCTTGACTGCCGCATCGATCGTTTGGGGAGTTTCAGGTCGCTCACCGACAATGAGTCGTGCAACATCGTCACTGATGTATTGGGCGATGAATGCGTCCATCGCACCTTCCGTATCTTCTATAGTCATCGATGTCAGAGCACGTGGTCGATTTTCTCCCGTAATCTGGACATCGACAAAGTGCCCTTCGTTCCGGATGACTCTGCCCACAGATTCCGAGAAGCTTGGGGTATTGAATGCTTTGGGATTCACAGGGAACACTCCTTCGTTACGCAATATATCTCGAGCTTCGCGAAGCCGATTGTTCACAGCCGAAACCGAAATTCCGAGAAAACCCGCAACTGCCGATTGCGGCTGATCGGCGAGATAGTAGAGTTGAGCCACTGCCCTGTGGCGATCTGGCAACCGATCCATGCCCTTCATCAGATTTCTGATGTCATCTCTAATTTCGACCTGTTTCGGTACATCCATGGCAGGATCCGAAGGTTCATGAGCACCCAAATCTTTCAAGGACAAGGACTCATTTCTGGATCGGTCTCGCACAACACGCAGTGATTCAAATCTGACGATGCCTCGCAACCAGCCTCCAAATCGCCGCGGATCCCGAAGCGACTCGAGATTTCGATACGCCGTGAGGAATGCCTGTTGAGTGGCATCCTCCGCAAGCTGGTAATCCCCAATCACTGAACACGCATAGGCGAACGCCATGCCTTGATAGCGCCCCACCAAATCTGTAAACGCATCAACATCACCGACTTTGGCCCTAATGACTAGAGATTCAACCGTCATTACGAAACCTCCTTTCCACGCCGATGCGTGTCATTAGTAAGTGCCAAGTCGGGACTGTGTCATGTAGAAGCGACTATCACCCGATTAGATCATCAGTTGAGTGATTTTCAGGTTAAACGAAACGAAGGCGATGGACTTGGTCCATCGCCTTCGTTCGTATCCTCGCCGTTGAGGAGTATTACTGCTTGGCTTCGTCGCCTTCGTCGTTTACTTCGCGGTACTCGCCTTCGACGGTGGTGTCATCGTCGGAGGCTTCTGCACCGTCGGCGGCACCGCTGGCATCGAATCCGCTCATATCCGGAGCGCCTTCTTCACCGGCTGCTGCCTGGTACATGGCGGCACCGGCAGCCTGCAGGCTCTGCATCAGGGCCTCGTGGGCCGGCTTGATGCGATCAATGTTCTCGCGATCGTTCTCCAGAACGTCCTTGATGTCAGCGATCTTGGTCTCGAGATCGGACTTCAGATCGTCCGGAATCTTGTCACCATTCTCTTCGATCAGCTTCTCGGCCTGGAACATCATGCTCTCGGCTTCGTTGCGTGTGTTGATGGCTTCCTTGCGCTGGGCATCCTCGGAGGCGTGCTCCTCGGCTTCCTTCACCATGCGCTGGACCTCGTCCTCGCTGAGTCCGGAACTACCGGTGATGGTGATCTTCTGCTCCTTGCTGGTGGCAGTGTCCTTCGCGGTGACGTTCAGGATACCGTTGGCATCGATATCGAAAGTGACTTCAATCTTCGGAATACCGCGCGGTGCCGGAGCAATGCCATCGAGAATGAAGCGACCGAGGCTCTTGTTATCCGTCGCCATTGGGCGCTCGCCCTGCAGAACATTGATTTCCACCTGTGGCTGGCTATCGCTGGCTGTGGTGAAAGTCTGGCTCTTGCGGGCCGGAATGGTGGTATTGCGCTCGATGAGCGGTGTTGCCACGCCACCGAGGGTTTCGATAGCAAGGGTGAGCGGAGTGACGTCCAGAAGGAGGATGTCTTTCACATCGCCACCAAGCACACCACCCTGGATAGCAGCACCGATGGCAACCACTTCGTCCGGGTTGATGCCCTTGTGTGGTTCCTTGCCGAAGAAATCGGTAACGGTCTTCTGTACCAACGGCATGCGGGTCTGACCACCGACGAGGAGAGCCTCATCGATTTCGCCCTTGCCAAGACCGGCGTCCTTGAGCGCGCTTTCCATTGGCGCCTTGGTGCGGTTGATGAGATCACCCACCAGCGATTCCAGCTTGGAGCGGCTGAGAGCGATGTTAAGGTGCTTCGGACCACTGGCATCCGCCGTGATGAACGGCAGGTTGATATCGGTGTTCTGGGTGCTGGAGAGCTCGATCTTGGCCTTCTCGGCAGCTTCCTTCAGGCGCTGCAGTGCCATGCGATCGCTACGGAGGTCGACACCTTCCTGCTTCTTGAACTCATCGGCGAGCCAGTTGATGATCACCTGGTCGATATCGTCACCACCGAGGTGAGTATCGCCATTGGTGGCCAGCACCTGGAAGACGCCGTCGCTGAGATCGAGGATGGAGATATCGTATGTACCACCACCAAGGTCGTAGACAGCAACCTTCTCGTCCTTATCCAGCTTGTCCAAACCGTAGGCAAGTGCGGAAGCGGTCGGCTCGTTGATGATGCGGAGCACCTCGAGGCCAGCAATGCGGCCAGCATCCTTGGTGGCATCGCGCTGGGCGTTATCGAAGTACGCCGGCACGGTGATCACAGCCTTATCGACGGTCTCACCGAGGTATGCCTCGGCATCGGCCTTCATTTTCTGCAGGATCATCGCGCTGATTTCCTGCGGGCTGTACCACTTGTCGCCCATCTTCACCTGCACGTCGCCATTCTGGGCGGCCTGCACCTGGTACGGAACCAGTTCCTTGTCCTTCTGGATGGCCGGATCGGTGAACTTGCTACCCACGAATCGCTTCACGGAGAAGATGGTGTTATCCGGATTGGTGACTGCCTGGCGGCGGGCAAAGCGACCGACAAGTCGCTCGCCGGAGCTGGTGACCGCAACTACCGATGGGGTAAGGCGCTCGCCTTCCGCATTGGGGATCACTACTGGCTCGCCACCTTCGATGGTGGCCATAACCGAGTTGGTTGTACCGAGGTCAATACCGATTGTTCGTCCCATAGTCCTGTTTCTCCTTGGTTACTGTTGTGGCATTGGGCCACGTCGTTTGGTTTGATGCCAGCGAAATATGCTGGCGAATACGTTAGGCGTCGAATTCTTCAGGTGCATTACCGGTCTTCACCATGGCAGCACGGAGGAGCGTATCGCCGAGCTTGTATCCCTTTTGATACACCTCTACCACGGTATCGCCGCGGCTGCCCGGTTCGGTGGCTACGGATTCATGGATGGCTGGATCGAAAGGTGATCCCACGCCATCGACTTCCTTCACACCAGCGCCATCCAGCAACTGATGGAACTTGCCCTGAATCATCTGGATACCCTTGAACCAGCTGTCATCGTGCTCGTTTTCAGGTACGGCGGCCATCGCCCTATCCCAATCATCAATCACGGGCAAGAACTTTCCGATAGTGCTAGCGGTAAACATTTCGCCCAATCGCAGCTTCTCGGTTTCGGTGCGCTTGCGGAAGTTGATGAACTCGGCACGGCTGCGCTGAAGCTGATCCAGATAATCATCGCGCTGGGCAATCAGCTTCTCGATAATCTGATCCTGATCCTCAAGCTCGACATCGCCGAACTCTTCGGTCTCTTCCACGTCCTGCTCGAACTCTTCTTCATTCAAATTTTGGTCGTTATTCGCCATTCACCATCTCCTGACTGCCGACAAAACCGGCATGAATTCTTTTCGTTTTTAGGCCGAATAGAGATCGGCCATGAGATCACTCATCAATCGCGCCATGTATCGGACAGACGGAATGCTGTGCCAATAGCGCATGCGGGTGGGACCAAGTACACCGAGCAGACCCGTGACTTCGCCATCGATACCGTATGTGGCAATGACGATGCCAAAGTTGCGAAGCGCTTGCGCCGGATTCTCCTCGCCGATAAACACCTGAACATCCTCGTTCGGGCTGAGTTGCGGCAAAAGTTCTCCAAGCAGAGCCGAGCCGTGCATCAGCTCCAGCACCAATTGCCCATCGGTACCGCTGAACTCTGGCTGGCGCAACATTTTGTCCAAACCGGAGTGACGCAGCGGAGTATCCTGCACCGAATCCATGGCGCGAAGTCCGCTCACAATCTGCTGCAGTACGAACTGATCAATGCCTTCCGCAAACTGCGAGAAGGGCTCGATCTCCCGACTGCTGAGACCGCGAAGCGAGTTCACGCGATCATCGGCGAGAGCGCTGAGCAATGGCTGCTCGGCCTCGTGTGGCAAGTGCAACATCATTTGTCGCACGGCGCTTTCCTGGGTCACCAGAATCAGCAGTGCCAGGCGAGGCTGCAGGGAAATCAACTCGAAGTGTCGCAACCGGGCGACATGCGTCTTCGGTGCGGTAACAATGCTCGCCATGCCGGATGTGCTGCTAAGCACACTGGCGGCGAACTCTACCATGCTATCGAGCTGCGCTTCTACTTGCCGAAACTGATGACGAATCATTACCTGATCGCTTTGGGCCAGGCTGCGATTCGGCATCAAATGATGCACGTAGTAGCGATATCCCTGATCTGTAGGTACACGTCCACCAGAGGTATGCGGCTGGGCAACGTAGCCCATTTGCTCCAGAGCCACCATCTCGTTTCGGATGGTTGCGCTGGAAATCGGCGTGCCAAAGCGGGTGACCAATGTGGCCGACCCTACCGGTTTGCCGGAATCGACATACTCACGCACCAGCAACTGCAGCAGCTTCTGTCGCCGCCCAGTCATGTCCGCTGGATTGTGGAGCTGTTTCTGATCCATATCCGTACCTCCGCTACACATATTAGCACTCTCACAGAGAGACTGCTAACACGGAAAATGGTACAAGGTTGATACGGACCTTGTCAAGGTTGGAAGTCGCGATTCAGCCAACCAATCGCCGAGAAATGTTCTGAATTGGTGTTTATGGATTTCTACGACTTACGCTTGAAGAGTCGATCCATCAGTGATTGCTTCTCTTCCTGGAGGGCAGCATCGATGCGGTTTCGCACGCCGGGATCCATTTTCTTGCGCTCGGGAGACTGGATTACCGGCGTGCCGGGAGGCAGGATATCGCTGGATTCCATCAGGCCGAGGCCGTCCTTCATCGCTGCATCAGTAGCGAGCTGAAGAGTGCCAAGCATCTGGTAGGGATCCATTTCGGCTTCCTGAATGCGCTTGGCCCAAAGATCCATGCGCTGCTCGATCATCTGGTGCAGTTTGGGGATCAGGTGTGGAGGAATCCACGCGCCACCCATCGGAAATCCACCCTGCAGATCGAGGCGGATCGGCATCTTGTCGATGAGGTACGGATTGTGGCCGTGATCCACGAAGATGCGTGCCGGCGGACGCATGATCATGCCAACGCCGCGATCAATCATCGCTTCCCATTGGGTGAGCCCGGCGCCATCGGCATGAAAGCTTGGGAATGAATCCGCCATCAACATCGCCATGCCACCAGTCACTCGGCAGGCATCGGCCTCGCTCACCTCTTCCTCCATCTTTTCAACGAGGTCCTGCTGCCACCAATCCCAGGTGGGTGCGGTCTCCCCTCTCAAGGCACGGACGTACTCCGTGGCGAGATCAGGCGAATAGAGATGGAGGCTAATGAGCTGCATGCTGGTTCCTTTCAACCACTACTACGCATATCGTGCCACGAACGGGCTGATTGCGTCATACTTCCGCGCATGATGATTGTTCACGCGCACTTGCAACTCACCGCCAACTACAGTTCACGCACACGGGAACGCTGCCCTCTCGTTGTTTTCACGAAGGATGGCGAGGAGATGGCGTCGCTGCCCACGGATGAAACCACCCCGATGTTGCCATTCGAAGACGACAGCATTGGTGAGCTCATCATCCACGACGATGCGATAAGCCGGGTGATTGATGAAGAAATGTGGCTGCAGGAATTGGCACGAGTGATATTACCCGGCGGAACGCTGAAGCTCACCTTGCCTGCAGCAGGTGCGCTCGCCTGGCTGGATGCGATGAATGCCTATCGCTATATCACCGACATCAGTCACCGAGGCGACGAGCCGGATGCTTCGCTCCCAACCGGATGGAATCGTCACTACTCGGATGCGCACGTGCGAACCCTGCTCGATTCCTCTGGTCTGCTGCTGCAGGAGATTTCGAGGCAGAATCACATGCTGAGCGAAGCACGGATGTTGGTGGGATTGATGCGGAACAACTGGATTCGTGGCGATCGCGCGGACGAATCCCAACTCTTTCCGCGCCTCGGCAGGCGAGATCCGCGGAGCCATTCTTCCCTGATCGGGGGCACGTGGAGCATCACGGCGAAGTCGAAGTAGCTCATACGGGCGATGAAATTGCATCGCCACTACGACCCCTCATTTCCGATACCTTCGGCGTTCATTTCGTTCACGACATCGGCAAGCGGACGCGCCAGCGGCTGCCAACTGCGATCTGCCGTCATGAGATCGGCCGCATCATCCACCACAATCTTCGAGTACATGTGCACGTCGTCTTCCTCCAGAGGTCGGCGGATGGTGACGATCTCATACGGCGGATTCATCACATAGGGTTCGACACTTCCGCGCTCATTAACTGCGAGACGGGCGGCATCCCGAATAAGCTCCCGCGCCTTTTCCGGATGAATATGCGTGGCCGCGCCATTGTGGCTACGGTTGCCATCGCGCGAGAGTCCGGTTGCTGGTCCCGATTTCCACCCGGTTTTGGTTGTTACGGTACGGATGTTGGGGATGAAGGTCTTCGCTTCCATGCAAGCAGCAAGATCGCCAGTGAGCAACGGTACAGGCACACCGATCTGACCGGCGTACAGCAGCCAGGTTCCGATTTCACCGATGGAAACTCCGTTGATCCACATCTCCTCGATATCCATCGACCAACTGTGACTCATGTGGCCGCCATCCGTATTGGATTTGGCATGATAGCCCGTCATGAACATGAAATCGTAGGATGCATCGAGTTCAAACGGATAGCGGATAGGACGCCCCGTAAGCACTGTCGCCTCCGGATGTAGCAACTCGACATTGATGGCGCCCGGTCCGTGGCCATCGAGCACGTGAATCTCTGTCACACCGGCCTCGAGCGCTCCCTCGATAGCGGCGTTGACCTCCAGTGTCACCAACTTCCGTGCCGTTTCGTGATACGGAAATCCAGGCCGACTATACCCCCAGAAATCCACGACACCAGCGGTGCCTTCGAGATCGGTCATGATGAAGAGTCGCATGGCTGCTCCCATA
>JAFAEA010000405.1 GCA_023424355.1 Chloroflexota bacterium
GCAACGTATCGTGGCTACACGGGACATCGGTAACCACGCTAATCAGCGTGGTGTTGTTGCCAAACTCACCCTGACTCATGAAATCGATCGCCGCTCCACGAGGATCTGATTCAGGATCAATCTCTCCCATGGCGTTGACGACTAATGCCGCTGTGACCGATCCACCGGCCACCTCACATTGCGCGAGATAAAAGCCGCCATCACGCCGATTGCCAGTGATCTTTCCCCATTGGGCACCTGTGCCGACTCCCACCTGTCCGGTTTCAACTTGAGAAAGTGGCATCGCGGTGCGCAGGGCGAGCGCGCCATCATCCGGCGAGGGAATCTCTGGTTGCACATTCGCGAGATCAAAGATCACCGCCGCCGGCACAATCGGCACCGGAATCGCCGGAGTAGGGAAGCCTCGCTGGAGATTCGCCAGCGTGTTCATCACTCCATCGGCAGCGCGCAATCCGAATGCAGATCCACCAGTCAGCAGAATCGCATCCGCCTGTTGCACGGTACGTCCCGGCTGCAGCAGATCCAATTCACGGGTGCCGGGAGCGGCACCACGCACTTCTGCGGCAGTGAGTGCTGGTTGGTCGAACATGATTACCGTGCAGCCCGTTTTCGCGGGCGCGAGGGTGGTGTGGCCTATGCTGACGCCATCGACATCGTGGATGGTTGTGCTCGCGGCTACCATGTCACGGTAAGTCCCGGAGTTGCTATCGATATCCGACCCTGGAAATGCTCGCGGGCGATGGCCGCATTGCGGACTGGATCGTTCTCTTCCCATTGATGGCTGAGTATGAGGTGCTGGCAACCTGCTGTTTCGGCGAGTTGGGCAGCGACAACAGCATCGTAGTGAATCGTTTGCTTGGCTTTTGCCGGCGCATCTGGCCCAGAAGCACTGTCCGCAACGATCACCGCCGCACCTTCGGAGATTGCCGACAGGTCGCTATCAGTCCCTGTATCGGCGGTAAAGAGCAACGCATCGCTTCCCTTCGGCTGAACGCGAATGGCCCAGCACGGAATGATGTGGACCGTGGGCGCGAACTGAATCTCAATATCCGCGACAGGAAGTATTGCTTCGGGATCATATTCTGACATTTCGAACACAGCCGAAAAGTAATCGGCCACGTCGTCGTCATCCGTGGCGAACAGATTTGCAGCCTTCTGCAGAAATGCGAGGCCTCCGGGTGGCAGGAAGAGCGGAATTCTCTTGTCAGCCTTCACCGGGTTGTAAGCGAGCATGAATCGCAATGCGAACAAATCAAGCACATGATCGAGATGAAGGTGGCTGATAGCAATGCCATCCAGGGTGCGGTAGTTGGTGTGCTTGCGAAGCTCTAGCAACGTGTTAGGCCCCATGTCGAGCACGATCGTGGCCTCATCCGTTTGAACGAGGTAGCTGCTGCAGCCCTGACCTGTGCCAACACCGGCGGCACTGCCGCCCAAAACGGTGAGTTGGTTCATGCTTCCTCCTCCGCATCGATCGGATCGAACTTCAGCGGACCAGTTTCCACTGCATCCAGATGCGAGTAATCGTTCCAGGCATGGATGATGGTTTCCTCTGGAGTCACGCTCATGTGCGTAATGCTGCAGTTCGCGATGCGATAGCGTACGAAATCGTTGCGCGGACCATCTTCCAGATGACTCAACACGCTCGCAATCACACCTCCATGGCATACCACCGCCACACGCTTATCGGCGTAATCGTGCAGGATGGAGTTCACCGCCTCCAGCACACGTTCATGGAACTGGAACCGACTCTCGCCATTTGGCCACTGCATGGTTGTATCCCGCAGATCACCGAGTGCCGGCATCAGATCGGAATACTTCTCCAGAATCTCGTTGACGGTTAGCATTTCGGCGTCGCCAAAATCCAGCTCTTTCAGGCCGTCCATCACGACTGGCGTATAACCAGTGGCTTTTCCGATTTGCTGGGCCGTGTAGTGGGCTCGCTGGAGCGGACTGCTGACGATACCGTCGATTTCGATGTGTTCAAATCGCGATCCCACCAGGGCCGCCTGTTGTCTGCCGAGCTCATCGAGTGGCACATCGGTGACGCCAGCGAACTGATGGTTCACGTTCGCGGGAGTTTGACCGTGCCGCACGAAGTAGAGTTCGGTGCTGCTGCCGGCGGGGTGGACAAGACGGAGTGAATTGGTGGCGAAATCGGTCATGCAATCTGTTCCTGGTAGTAGCGACACAGGTCGGCGAGTGGACACTGTTCGCAGAGCGGTCGGCGAGCCTTACAGATCTCGCGACCGTGCGTAATGGTTTCAACATGAACAGCATAAACCCTGTTGGCATCGGGTCCGATTAAGGATTCGAGAATTTGCTGTTTCGTGGTGGTGCTGGTCTTGTCTGGCACCACGCCCAATCGGGTCATCACCCTAGCCACGTGGGTATCGACCGGCATGGCGGGCCGGCCGAGTTCGAAGAGCAACACACAGGCGGCCGTCTTCGGTCCGACACCATCGATATTGGTGAGCCAGATCATCCCTTCTTCCATTGAGAGGTCGTTGAGAAACGAAAGATCGAGGCTGCCATTGCGATCAATGATGGATTGCAGGGCTTTCTGAATTCTCGGTGCCTTGGTCTTGCTCAATCCGCCCATCTTGATGGCATCCTGCACATCGTCTGTTTCGGCATCGATCACATCCTGCCAAGTAGGAAAACGCTCTCTCAAAGAGGCGAAGCTTCGTGCGGTGTTCACATCGGATGTATTCTGGGAAAGAATGGTGGCAACCAACCCGGATACGGGGTCGTTGCCGGCGCGGAGCATGCGGGGACCGTATCTGTCATCGAGGAGCCGCCCGATCTCTTCAAACCGGGTCAAATCTTCGTCAGTTTGGTGCAGTGGCGTTGTCATTATGGTACTATTCGTTAGTTTGTGCGCCTGATAAGAGGAGCCCCTCAGCCGGATGTCATTTCAACTCCCAACTACCATACCGCATGCGACCCCACCTCGAGCCGTTAATCGGTACTCGGGGTTTTCTTTTGTGCAGCGGATTTCAATCGCGAAAGGATATGTTCACGGATGACCAACACGCTTGTTGTTCGAAATGGACGGGTCATCGACCCGGCATCGGGTGAGGAATCCGTTCGCGATATCGCTGTGAAGGACGGAGTGATTGTCGATATCGATTCGATTGATGTCGATGCTGCCGAGATCTTTGACGCTTCCGAGTGCCTGGTGACGCCGGGATGGATCGATATCCACGTTCATCTCCGTCAGCCGGGGCTCGATTACAAAGAGACGGTCGAGACTGGCACCGCGGCGGCTGCAGCAGGTGGATTTGTGGCGGTCGCATGTATGCCAAATACGAACCCGGCGATCGATTCTCCCGAAGTGATCACAGCGTTGGCCGAAGATGTTGCCGAGAACGGTCACTGCCGTGTGTATCCGATTTCATCCATTACCAAGGGGCGAAAGCTGGCTGAGGATGTCGATTACGATGCTGTGATCGAAGCGGGGGCGATTGGCTGGAGCGACGACGGCGATTCCACGCCGGATAGCGCCATCATGCGTCGCGCGCTGGAGGCCAGTCGCCGACTCGGCAAGCCAGTGATTGTGCACTGTGAGGATAAGGCGATTGCCCACGGTGCAATGCACGAGGGCGAGGTATCCGCGCAACTCGGCATTGAGGGCATCCCTGCCGCGGCTGAGGAAATCATTATCGCCCGCGATTGTGCGCTCGCCGAGCTCACTGGTGGTTGGCTGCACGTCTGCCACGTAAGCACCGGTCGCGGTATCGAGATCATTCAGCAGGCTCGCGAGCGCGGCGCCCACATCACTGCCGAGGTGATGCCGCATCATCTGGTGATGAGTGACGAATGGGTCGCCGGAAATCGGGAATTGCACAATACAATAGAACCAGCGGTACAGGATGCAGCTCCGGCCGATCCGAACACCAAGGTGAATCCGCCGCTTCGACCCATCGCCGATACCCAAAAGCTTCTGAAGGCACTCCAGGATGGCTGGTTCGATTGCTTCGGTACGGATCACGCACCGCATGCCGAATCGGACAAGCCGGCGGATTACGCCAAGGCTGCCATGGGTATGAGCGGACTCGAGTTCGCGGTGCCGCTGACATACGCACTGGTTCGAGCAGGACACATCTCCGAGGCGGAACTGGTGAAGCGTTGGACGGTGGAGCCAGCCAAGGTTATCGGAGTAGAGGAGCCGTCGCTGGCCGTTGGATCATCGGCGGATATCACGGTTATCGATCCGGAACGCGAATGGGAAGTGACTCCGGAATCACTGAAAACGAAGAGTAAGAATACGGCCCTTCTGGGGCGCACACTACGAGGACGAGCCGTGCTGACAATTGTGGATGGAGAGGTACAGCATCGTGCCGAATAACCAATATCAACCCAAATGGGATGCCGTTTTGGCCCTGGCCGATGGCAAAATCTTTCGCGGTATCGGCTTTGGTGCCACTGCGGATGCCGAAGGTGAGGTGGTTTTTACCACTTCGATGACCGGTTATCAGGAGGTCTGCACCGACCCCAGCTTCCGTGGCCAAATCGTGTGCATGACGTATCCGCTCATCGGCAACTACGGTGTTACCGATGACGATGATCAGAGTCGCCAGGCCTGGATCTCCGGATTGGTGGTGCGTGAAGCCGCCAACTTCCCCAGTAATTGGCGAAGTGAAGGCAGCATCGATGAGTACCTGAAGAAGCAGGGCGTACCGGGCATTGCCGGCATCGATACCCGCGCACTTACCCGGCATATCCGCTCGGTAGGCGATCTGCGCGCAGTCATCATTCACAATGCCAACGATCTCAGCGATGACGAAATCATCGCGCGTGCCGAGGCCGCCCCGCTTCCCGGAGACAGGAATGTGGTCGGTGAGGTACAGATGACTGAAGAGGTCACCTTTGGCGACGACAACACCGGCCCGAACGTGGTGGTGCTCGATTGTGGAGTGAAGCAGAACATCATCAACTCGCTCACCAGCCGCGGCGCCCGCGTGCGAGTTCTTCCCTATGGAACACCGTACAGCCGCATCGCCGAGCTCGATCCCGATGGCGTCATCGTCTCGCCGGGACC
>JAFAEA010000001.1 GCA_023424355.1 Chloroflexota bacterium
GTTCCCAACGCTCGGCACGAGCCTGCTGGCCGGCCGTCCATTCTTCCTGCGAGATCACGCCGTCACTGTCCGCATCGAGGCGAGCGAACTGTTCTGCGGAGCGGGCTTCGCGGCGCTCGGTGCGCTGTTCAGGCGTGCGCTCGGCGCGCTCACCATGGGGGCCCTTGCCATGGCGGCCGTGCGGACCATCCCCACGGCGGCCATGATGGCCGGGGCCTTCGCCATCGGCGCGTTTGACGAGGCCGTCGCCATTCTTGTCCATCTGAGCAAAGCGGGCTTCGGCGCGCGATTTGGCTGAGGCGAGCGCTTCGTCGCGGGTGAGGGTGCCGTTCTTGTCGGCATCGGCGCTGGCAAAGCGAGCCTCGGCGCGCTTTTGAAGAAGGTCCTGAAGGGCGGTCTTGTCGAGACCTTCGCCGCGGATCAGCTCGCGCATTTCGGAGCGGAAGCCCTGGCGGCCGTTTTCATCCGCCCTGGGGGTCTCGGCATGGGCCAAGCTGAGCGTGGCGACGGTGCTGGCCAGCGTGGCAATGAGCAGCTTTTTCATGATGATCTTCCTCGTGGATCGTGTCCCTGTGTGAGGAAGATGGCAGGCGCCAGATTACACCCGCCTTTCCGGGAGATTAAATCGCGGTAAGGGGGGGTACGGGCCGTCCTTCTCCCACAAGGGGGAATTCGTTAAAGTATCTCTGAATTGAAAGCAACAAACGAGGGCTTAATCTGGAAGATTGAGCGCATATTCCTCGCCGGAATTTGCCTTCTTGAGTAAATCAACTGCTTGATTTGACCACTTCCTAGTTATGCTGGATGCTTTGTTTCCAGTTTTTATTTTGCAATGGTAGCAATTGTCTGTGGATCGAATGTCTTTACCCGTCTCATCTTTAATTTTATTGATAATTTTACCCGCTGCATGCCAGCCTGGCAGCCCCAATCGTCCTGCCACTTGGGTAAGAGTGTAGGGGTGAGATTGATTGGGATTATCGGTAAGAGTGATTCCCAACAAGGATGGGAGTTCATCTGTATTGTTGGCAACGCGTTCAAGCACGTCATAATCCACCTTCACATTTCCGGAAGGTATGTCTTGGCGGATCAGTTTCATTGTGCGCGCCGCCAGCGCCCGCACCAGCTTGGGATTGATTGAAGAAATGGCAGATCGACTCTTTAGCGCCTGAAAAATCCAAGCTAGGTCGTTTGTATGGATCGCCTTCGTTCTAAATTCTTTTCCGTCGACCTCAAAAACAGCCTGATCCGACGGGTGTTTATCAAGTTCTCCAGAGTGCCAAATAATTTGGTAAACATTCGGAATAAGTCCGCTTTCGTCGGCAACGAGCTCGCCGATGTCTCGAAGAATGGCTTTTACATTAGGGTCGCCTAACCCGTAGCCCATGATGAAGACAGGATGCTCAGCGAAGTAGGTCAGAAGCTTTGCGGAAACATATTTTTTCTTATCGATCCACTCATCGTAATCTTTTCCAGTTACTACGATTGACCTCGAATCCGAGATGTCGCCATGTATATGGAAAATTTCTCCAAAGCTATTCGTATTGTATCTGAGAATCGTCTGTCCGGTGATTGTCTCATATCCACTGAAAACGCTTTCCAGAAACAAGTCGTAGTTTGTGGTTATGATTGCGTGAGGTCTTATTTCTTCAAATGATGTAAGTTCGTCGGAGAGCGATTTGTTATCTATTTCCGAAATTTCGGGTGTTGATTCTCTAAAATATTCTGCGATTAGGTACTTAAGGAAATCATCCCTATTTGACTTATTTGAAAACATTTCGGATGGGAAATGGTTTTTCCCGTCCTTCCATGCCCACTCAAAGATCTCGTTAGAAATTGCGGTTCCGATTTCGATCGCGTCGTCGTTGAACTTCTGCCTGAGATAATCGAAAGTGTAATCTCCGTTAGGTACCATCGAATAGACTTCTTTCAGAAGATCTATCCAGTTAGGAGCATTAAAGTACCTCTTTGATATTCCGCTCCCGATAAAAAGTATCGGCTGGCACTCAAATTCTAGAAGAAGATCACGGATCGCCGCGTCAGAGGTAACTTTGTAAGAAGGTTCTAGAGCCATACCGATCTCGCTTATAGATTCGCGAGAAATGTAAAATACTTCGGCTTATGAATGCTAGCCCTACGAAATGACTTGGTTGCCCCTCAAACCCCCGTCACAAAACCATCCAGCACCCGCTTCTGCCCGGCCTTGTCAAAGTCAATCGTCAGCTTGTTGCCCTCGATCGCTGCGACATTGCCATTGCCGAATTTCTGGTGGAACACGCGGTCGCCGACTGAGAACGCTGACGGCGTATCGGCGACCGACTTGGCGACGAGTTCGCCCTCAATGGTGCGGCCCTTGACGGAGCCCCGCCCGGCGCCGCGGTGGGAATCCGTTTCGCCGTAGCCGATGCGCTCGATGCCCGAACCCGAGCGCGAACCCCAGTTGCGGTCTGTCGCGCTGGTCTTGTTGGCTTGCGCGCGCGCCCAGCCGGGCGTGGCATAGGTGTTGGAGAAGGAGCCGGATCCGGTCGCGACCCCCGACCCGAGATTGTCGAAGCGCGAGGCGCCGTAGGGGTTCTGCCGCCCGCCGCCGCTGTTTCCATAGCCGCCGCCGCGGCCGGGCGCGAATGCGCCGCCATAGCCGCCGTAAGAGGAGCCGGATTCTTCCACATCGACATGCGCCTCGGGCAGTTCATCAAGGAAGCGCGACGGGATCGTGGATTGCCAGAGGCCATGAATGCGTCGGTTGGACACGAACCAGATATGCAGGTTCTTTTTGGCGCGGGTGACGCCGACATAGGCAAGCCGACGCTCTTCCTCTAGCCCGGAGCGGCCGCCTTCATCGAGCGCGCGCTGGTGTGGAAACAGGCCTTCTTCCCAGCCGGGCAGGAAGACGGTTTCGTATTCGAGGCCCTTGGCCGAATGGAGCGTCATGATGGTGACGGCGTCCTGCTCGGCATTCTGCTCGGCATCCATGACAAGCGCGACATGTTCGAGGAAGCCGCGCAGCGACTCGTATTCCTCCATCGAGCGGATGAGCTCCTTGAGGTTTTCCAGACGGCCCGGCGCTTCCGCCGAACGGTCGTTCTTCCACATGTCGGTATAGCCGGATTCCTCGAAGATGATCTCGGCGAGCTCGGTGTGGGGCGTGTTGTCGAGCATCTTCTGCCAGCGGCGGAAATTTTCCACCACGACACGAAGCGAAGCGCGGGGCTTGGGCTTCAGCTCCTCGGTTTCCACGATGTCTTCGGCCGCCGTCAACATGGGCACGCCGCGGGCGCGGGCGATGTCGTGCAACGTGCGGATCGTGGTTTCGCCAAGGCCGCGCTTCGGCACATTGACGATGCGCTCGAAGGCGAGATCGTCGGCTGGCTGCGCGACGACGCGGAAATACGCCATCGCGTCACGGATTTCCTGCCGCTCGTAGAAGCGCGGGCCGCCGATGACGCGGTAGTTCAGGCCAAGCGTGACGAAGCGGTCTTCGAATTCGCGCATCTGGAACGACGCGCGCACAAGGATCGCCATGTCGTTGAGATTGTGGCGGCGGCCTTCGCGATTCGGGCGCTGGAGCTGCTCGATGGTCTCGCCGACGGCGCGCGCTTCCTCCTCCGAATCCCAGGCGGCATGGACCATGACCTTGGAATCGTCGGGATTGGCGTGCTCGGTGAAAAGCGTCTTGCCGAGCCGGCCCTCATTATGCGCGATGAGATGGGACGCGGTGCCGAGAATATGGGCGGTGGAGCGATAATTGCGCTCAAGGCGGATCACCGTTGCGCCGGGGAAATCCTTTTCAAAGCGCAGGATGTTGTCCACCTCCGCGCCGCGCCAGCCATAGATCGACTGGTCGTCGTCGCCGACGCAGCAAATATTAATTTGCTGCGTTCCGTGTGCGCTCACGCTGTCGCCGCTGCGCGGCTCGCTCCGCGAGGGCGCGCCATCAGGCGCGACGGCCGTTCGGCCTTGCGAACCTTCGGTTCGTGCTGGAGTCTGGTTCTGCGCTCGGGTTTTGGGGCGCTGGGCGAGCAGGCGCAGCCACATATATTGGGCGGTGTTGGTGTCCTGATACTCGTCGACCAGGATATATTTGAACTTTCGATGGTAGTCGGCCAGCACGTCCGGGTGGTCGAGGAACACGCGGATGGGCAGGCAAAGCAGGTCGCCGAAATCGCAGGCGTTGAGCGTTTGCAGGCGGTTCTGATAGGCGGCGTAAAGCTCGCGGCCCTTGCCATTGGCGAAAGCGCGGGCGTCGCCTTCGGGGATTTCCTTCGGACCCCAGCCCTTGTTCTTCCAGCCATCGATCATGTTGGCGAACTGGCGTGCGGGCCAGCGCTTGTCGTCCAGCCCCTCGGCCTGGATGAGCT
>JAFAEA010000035.1 GCA_023424355.1 Chloroflexota bacterium
GTTCTTCATGAAGGCATCGGAGCGGGATAGTAGCGCGCTCGAGGCAGGCCGATTCGCCAATGTGGTGGCGGCACTGAGTCGCCGCGAGATTGGTGTCGGATCTGTGCCGAAGATGCGCGAAGTTCAGAAAATGATCGCCGAGCTGGAGATGCAGGACCGGCGATAACGACGTCGATCGCCCGGGCGCTGGGTTCCAATTCTGTAGGCGGGATGTTGGCCTGAACACCAGTCCCTGGTGCTCGCCCCAAGCGTCACGGCCTGCGGCCGCTCTCGCTGAGCGGGCCTACAAATCAGGTGGTAGGCCCGGGCCGCGTGCGGACATCAACACGTTTTCCATGGATAGTCGCGCGTATCGCCCGGGCAAAATTGGAGGCGGCTTCGCCGGGGGATTCCTCGACGAGCCATGGCCGAGCCGTAGGCGAGAAGCGGAGCGAGCCTTCGGAATGACGTTAAGGCGGAATTGTCGGCGGAACACCGGTCCCTGGTGCCCGCCCCAAGCATCACGGCCTGCGGCCGCTCTCGCTGGGCGAGCCTACAAATCCCGGACGGGCATTCATTCTGGCGGGTGGCCCACCACCCTAATCACCCCTGATCAACCAGAAACAGATGCTCCACATTCTTCGTGTGACTCACTGTTCCCACCTTCTCCCCCGCCGGGTTATGGACGCCAATTCGCGCACCGATGTATCGCTGGAAATCGATATCCACGCGGGTGACGCAGCCAAATTCTCCGAGCAGCATCTCCAGCTCCCCGGTAGGTACAAACCCTTCATTGCTGAAGCTCATCAACATGTAGCGCGATTCGACCGCGGTAAGTAGCGACATCAGGGTCGAGCGGAATCGCGGCTTGCTGTTCCACGGATTACGCACTCCACGCACATCCACCCGCTTGCGAGCGATGCCGTAGTTCTCTGGCTCGTCGTTACGCACCAGGGTTTCCCACACATGGTAGTTGCCCGCGTAACTGTGCTGGTTATAGGGCGGATCGATGTAGGTGAGGTCCACATCACGCGTGCCGCCACTGCGGGCGAAGGCAATTGCATCGCCCTGGTGTGCTTCGCCGGATCCGGAGAGTAGTGCTGGCATGCGCAGGTGGAGATTGTTATGCGCGCGCGGTGCCCACTGCTTGAGATAGGCCATCTGTAGGCCAGTGGTGGAATCGATTTTGTCGGCCGCGAGCAGCAGCGAAGTGAGTAATACGGATCTCTCCGCTTCAGTAAGCTCCAGCCGATCGATCTCGGCGCGGATCGCATCGATCCTTTCACCATTGCGCGGGTGGAAATACCGCGCTTCTTCGCAGAAGGTTCTGGTGATATATCCGGATTCCCCGGGAAGGGTGTTGAGATGATCGAGAAGATCTTTCATGCGATCGACATCGATCTCATCCGCATCGGTGGCAATGAAGGCTTCCGCGAGCACGGCACTGTAGCTGGCCAAATCGTTGGCAATTACATGCATGCCGGCACGCTTGCATGCCTGCGCCACACGGGTGGTGCCGGTAAAGAGATCACAAACACTCGTGATATCCGGTATTGCCTCTATCTGTTCCAGAATGTGCGGTACAAGCTTGCGCTTGGAGCCGAGGTACTTAATCACGCCTGATCACGCAATTTCCTGAGCCTTCCTTCATCAATAGTGTTTGCTCGCAGCTACGGTTCGATTTCCAATGTGGCGACATGCGCCATAACTCGCTGATGCAGATCGGCCGGGTACTCGCAGCCGATGGCGTCACCAACCTTGGTGGCCACATCGCGGAAGAGATCAATCATGTTCTGCAGTGCGATTCGATTCGCAGCGAGATCCATACCAGCATAGGTCTGTTCGAGCAGAATCCACATAGCCCCCGGGAGTAATTTTTGCAGACCTTTCCCAAGATTCCCAATCCGAACCTGCGGTCCGTGCAGGATTTCGGCGTACCACTCCAACATGGGGAGCAAATATTCGTATCTCATATCGTAGTCCAGCACCCATTTTGCCGGCAGAATCTCGCCGCGAAGAAGAGCGGTGACGACGTATGGCACGCCAATGAAGAAATCGTTCACCGCTTCGCGGTATCGTGCGCAATCCGGCAGGGAAATCGCATAGCCCTGCCCGGATGGAGCGGGCCAGTTCGCAGTGAGTCCGGTCTTATCCAATAGCACCTGGTAACCCGCATCGAGCTCGGTGGGGAAATGTTGCTCAACCTGCAGAGACATCTCCGGTGGCCAAAGCGTGAAATCGATCTTGCGGGTGCCGGGGTAGTACACGACATTCCCGGTAGTTGGGAGCCCCGATTCCGGATCGGTTTCCAGCGGATCCCACCAGTCGATCACCACGTTACCGAATGCGGCCAACCAGGATCGGTCCGCGAATCTGGTATTGATATCATCGGTGATTACGATCACATCGTAATCCGAATATCGATCCATTGGTGCATTCGGCACTGCCCGGGTGCTGGTGAGAATCATCGCGATCACATCGGATTGCTGTTCGCCCCAGGCGATGAGTTCGGAGATGGTGGCATCGTGTTTCATGCTGGGTCCTTCACGGTGTGGTGAATCCATTTGGCATCATACTAGGGTAGTGGAGCATCGAAATATTGAGCACATGAGGTGGCGGAAATGGCACAGCTGGATGGCACATGGCTGGATGCGAATTGGGATTTCGAGGATGCCGCGGTCAGCGAGCAGCGTTTCCGCGATGCCATCTCTTCGATGGACGGTATCGCTGCGGATGAGCTCCGCACCCAAATCGCGCGGGCGCTGGGACTGCAGGGGAAGTTCGCCGAGGCGTTGAATACCCTGTCGGCGATTTCCAGCGATGATCCGGTGGTGAAACAGCGGGTGGCGCTCGAACGCGGACGCGTCCACAACTCGGCGGGGGATGTGGCGCAGGCGATTCCGTACTTCCTCGAGGCCCAGTCTTTGGCAGCCGATCCGTATCTCACCGTGGATGCCATGCACATGCTGGCCTTCACCGATATCGCGAAGTCCGAGGACTGGTATCGCCAGGCGATGGAGATCTCGCAGGCGTCGACCGATCCGCGTGTGCGCCGATGGCAGGGGAGCCTGCTGAACAATCATGCGTGGAGTTTGGTGGATAGCGGAGATTTGGCCGGCGCGTTGGGAGTGTTTCGCGAGGCGGAATCGTGGTTCCGCGAGCACGGCACTCCGCGGCAGATTCACATCGCTCGGTGGAGCGTGGCGCACGTGCTCCGTCGGTTGGGGGAAATTGATGCCGCCAGGGAGATATTGCTGGATCTGAAAGCGCAGGGCGAACCGGATACGTATGTGGATGAAGAGTTGGGGTTGTTGTAGGTCTAATGGGTTGGCGCGTTTGTAGACCCGGGCTGCGCGCGGACAGCGACCGAATTTTCAATTACCATTCGCGCGCATGGCCCGGGCACATGGGGGCGATTTCGAGGGCGAGATCTTGGCCGGAGAATCGGTCCGACCAGCCCGCCCGAAGCGTCGCGGCCGAAGGCCGCTACCGCTGGGCGAGCCTACCTGTAGCGGCGGAGTTCATCTCCCATTTGGTAGCAGGGCAGCTTGTCTGCCCTTATGGAGGAGGAGACTGGAGCTGAAAGCGCAGGGTGAGCCAGATACGTATGTGGATGAAGAGTTGGGGTTGTTGTAGGCCGATTGGCGTGCGGAAACGTAGGCCCGTGGTTTATCCACGGGATGGTGGACCGATTCTGCCTCGAAGATATTCAACCAGAAGTGCCACCACCTCGTCATTCCGAGCGAGGTGAGGACCCTGCGGCTCCGTTCGAGATCGCAGGGCCACGGCGAAGACGTCGAGAGTCCAGGTTGGCTCAATGGCTGCCTTCGGCAGTACGCTTCGCGCGGAGATTCCTCGACAGGCTCGGAATGACAGAGAGGCGGAATTCAGCTACAAGAACCGGTCCCTCGTGGATCGCCCTCCGGGCGATGGTCGACCACAAGGCTCGACACTACCAATGGAGGCGGGATTGCGCCCGGGGTTGATCTGTCCAACCCGGGGATCAACCCCGGGCCTACGTGAGGTTGGTGCGATTACTCCGGTGACCACTCCATCTGGCGAGCTTCTACTTCCTCATCCGTTAGATCCTCGTGGGCGTTCAACAGTAGTGCGGTCGCCATCTCCTTCTTGCGGAAGAACATGCGGATCTCCGCCCAGAGATCTGGATTGTTGCGACCGAGGTCCAACAGTTCCTGGCTGAATTCCACACTGCCGCGGGCGCGTTGCTCGGTCATGAACTCGGTGCTGAGCAGCTCCGCGAGGTAAATGGGACCAATATCGCTGAACTTTTCGCGGTAGTAGGCGATGAGCTTGCTGATGTGTTCGATATCAATTGCCTGGCCGTCATCCGTGCCAAATGCACTGCGCCAATCCACGCAGGCAAGCAATTCATCGATCAGGCGTACCCGTTCGCCGTTCCTCACGCGTTCAAGGAGTGCATCCACCTTACCGCGATCATAAGGAAGCTCGTGGGGTGTTTCGGGAAGTCTGGAACCGGATGTCATACGTATATCCTTAGTATGTACAGGGGGTGCGTTCGCCTGCGATGGTGTGCAGGCGGTACCATTATGAAGCGATTGTACAATCGCCGCTGGCCAACAACCTCATTCATACCAGCACCCGCCAGCGAACACACGGAGAAAACCGGTATGGCCCAAGGCCGACTCGGCCGCAGCATTGGTCGATATCCATCATCACAAGCCAGGAAATCGAAGTACGCCTCCAGTCGATACGGACGGCGAGGTCGTGGGCTGCCTCCGAACCTGATGCCGGGTGTGCGCAATCAAAAGCGCAAGGAGAGTCCGCTGCTCAATCGGCGAACCTTCCTCATCGGCTTTTTTGGGCTTGGTATCACTATCTTCCTGTCGTTCATCGCCATCACCGTTACCTCGGCAGTGAGTGCCGCCTGGAAGGTTGTGCGCGATTACCGCGATGTGAACGAGGGCTTGCCGGCAGCGGGACCACTCTTCGTCAATACCTTCCAAACCACGCGCATCCTGGATCGCAAGGGCAAGGTGCTGCAGGAGATTGAGCATCCGGATTATGGATGGCGAACCTTCATTTCCATGGAGCAGATGCCGCAGGATTTCATCAATGCCACGGTAGCCGCCGAGGATGCCACCTTCTGGAACAATTACGGTATTGAGCCGGTCGCATTTATTCGTGCCGGCATGATCATGCTCACGGGTTCCGGTAGTTCCGGTGCATCCACGATTACCCAGCAGCTGGTGCGTGCGACGTATCCGGATGAGATCAGTTCCGACGATATCAGTGTCGATCGCAAATATCGCGAGGCGTTGGCCGCAGTCGCGATGGCTCAGGAATACTCCAAGGAAGATATCTTCACGATGTACGTGAACCAGATCTTCTATGGAAACCGCAGCTTTGGTGTCGAAGCGGCTAGCCAAGGGTACTTCGGCAAGCACGCCGCCGAACTCACACTCGCGGAATCGGCATTCCTCGCCGGAATTCCGCAGCAGCCAACCAACTTCACTCCTACGAATGAAGATGGGTACAACGCCGCCAAGAATCGCCAGAAATATGTGCTGGATCAGATGCTCAAACTGGGGTACATCACCCGGGCGCAGCACACCGAGGCGTGGGCAGAACCTATCAATATCGTGCAGGAGCAGCGCCGCGGCCTCATGATGGCGGCACCGCACTTCACACTCTTCATGCACGATTACATCGTTGAAAACTTTGGCGAGGATGCCATCTATGGCGGACTCGATTTCTACACCAGTATCGATCTCGATCTGCAGGCCGAGGCCGAAGAAGTGATCCGCCAGGGTGTGGCGAATGTGGCGGAATATGGCCGCAATAATGCCGCGTTGGTGGTCATGGTGCCATGGAGCGGTGAGATTCTGGCCATGGTGGGTTCGGCCGATTTCAACAATCAGGCAATTGCTGGTCAGGTGAACTTCACAACATCGCACATTCAGCCGGGTTCGAGCATGAAACCGCTCG